>NZ_JAKRFW010000008.1:0-208910 GCF_022347905.1 Pseudoalteromonas sp. Of11M-6
TGTTCTCGCCTGACTCACATAGAATAACTATGCTACGCAGGCTCTGCCTTGTACAAATACCAATCAAACTGCTGCAAAAACAAACTTGAAAGGTAAACATGCCCTAGCGATTAAAAATTAGTGGCATAGCGGCTGTGGGTGTATTAAGCGGTTGTTGGCCGTCATAAACGAGACTGCCATTCACCCAAGTTTTTAAAACTTTTGCTGAAAAACGGTGACCGTCGAATGGGGTCCAGCCACAGTGATAGTGTGTTTTCTGATGGCAAGTGGGTGTTTCGTGATGAGGGTTCACGAGCACTAAGTCAGCATAGTATCCTTCGCGAATAAAGCCTCTATCTACAATGTGATACCTTAACGCTGGATTATGTGCAACTTTCTCAACGAGCTGCTCTATAGATAAACGCTGATGATGCACATGGTCGAGCAAGCTTAATAATGCATGTTCAACTAAAGGCAAACCCGCAGGTGCTTGCTGGTAGGGGAGTTGCTTTTCTTGCCAAGTATGAGGCGCGTGATCAGTAGCAATAATATCTATTTGATTATTTCGCACTGCTGCTAACAAAGCATCACGATCGCTTTTCGCTTTAATCGCTGGGTTGCATTTTATTAGGTTACCCTGCAGTGCGTAATCTTCTTGACTGAACCACAAATGATGCACACATGCCTCTGCAGTAATATGTTTGTCGCGAATATCGCCTGAAGGGAATAAGCTCAATTCTTTTTCTGTTGTGATATGCAGTACATGTAAATCGCTACGATATTTTTTCGCTAAAGATACAGCGTACGAAGAGGATGAATAACACGCTTCGGCGTCACGAATGATGGGGTGATCTTGAATTGTTAAACTGCCACTGCGTCCTATGCACATGGATAAGTTCTTTTCAATCACTCTTCCATCTTCACAATGGGTGACAATTAGGGTTGGACTTTCTCTGAAAATTGCGTCGAGTGCTTGTGGATGCTCAACGAGTAGATCGCCTGTTGATGCCCCCATAAAAACTTTAACACCGCAGTACTTCTTCGCATCTAAACGTTTTATTTGTTCTAAATTATCTTCGGTTGCCCCTAAGTAGAAACCATAGTTTGCCAGCGAGCTTCTAGACGCAATCGCGTATTTCTGTTCAAGGGCTTCAATGGTTGTAGTCGCAGGGCTTACGTTTGGCATTTCCATATAGCTGGTGATACCACCTGCCACAGCAGCTCTGGATTCTGAGGCTATATTACCCTTCTGTGTTAAGCCGGGCTCACGGAAATGCACTTGGTCGTCTATCATTCCAGGGAGTAGAAAATAACCTGTCGCATCCACAATATAGTCATTTGGCTGCGCAGTTATTGAGCTTGCAATTTTATTTATTCTGTTTTCAACGATAAGTACATCACATACTTGTGATTGATTCTCGTTGACCACAATTGCATTTTTTATCAGTGTGTTTTTCATATTATAGGGACCTATTTGTCAAGTTTGGCTTTGCAAAGGTTACATAAGCCAGGCAACTCTAAGCGTGCATTTGCAGCTGAAAATCCAGTGCTTTCTACCGCTTTAAATAGATGCTTGGCAGCCTCTTGAACAGAATCTATTTCTTCTATTTGATGGCAGGATTTGCAGACCAAGATCACGGATAGATGGTGATGGCACGCACCATCTAGACTCTTACAGGCTATATATTTATTTGCAGAATGGATCCGGTGTGCCAGATTGACTGACTCTAAGAATTCAAGAATGCGGTACACGGACATTGCTAGAATAGGAGAGTTGGTGCTTTTATTGTATTTGTCAGTAAGTTCATAAGCTGATAGCGGCTCGACTGTTTGCAATAATATTTCTAGCACGCCCTGTCGTTTTTCAGTTAAACGCAGCCCTAACGATTGGCATTTTGCTTGAGCCTGTTTGAGAATAAAGTTTCGTTGAGTTTTGTTCACGGCAATGACGACATAATCCACCTAGATATTGATACAATATAACATATCAAGCATAATTGATACAATATAACATTTATTGGAGTCGTTATGTCTAAACTATCAACAATATCCTTGCTCGTTGCTGCACTGTTACCACCAAGTCTTGTAGCAAAGTCTATAGAAGGTACAGTCGTCAATAAAGCTGGTAAAGGGATTGCAAATGCATCAATTGAGGTCGAAGGAACTGATATTCGCGTACTCACAGATAACAATGGTCATTTTCAAATTTCGGGCGTTGGGCTTGGAAATAGACAAATCCATGTAAGAGCGCCTGGTTTTGCTCATCTGCATAAGGCGCTCACTCTGGATCAAGGTGGCGTTAAAAACGCAATGCTAATGTTAAATCGTTCTCCAATAGAAGTTATAGATATTGTTGCTACCCCTGTACATATGTCGGCGATGGAATCTGCGGTTCCAGTTAGTGTTTTGGCAGGTGAAACATTGCGTAGACAGCAAACTGCTACACTAGGGGATAGTTTAGAAAAATTGCCTGGCGTCAACACAAATTTCCACGCCAAAGTAGCGAGTACACCAATTATTCGAGGTTTGAGTGGCCCGCGAGTGTTGGTGACGCAAAATGGATTAGATGTCAGCGATGTATCTAGAGTTGGTCCTGATCACTCAGTCGCCTCCGAAGCCTCAACGGCTCAACAAATCGAGGTGTTGCGGGGACCTGCAACTCTTTTTTATGGTAGTGGTGCGATTGGGGGAGTGGTTAACGTCGTCGATACAAGAGTTCCAACCGATAATGCAACTCGCGGAGAATGGAATCTGGAAAGTAACTCTGTTGATGACCAAAATACAGCCTCGTTTAATGCGACATCGGGTATTGGTTCTGTGGCTTTATATGTTGATGCATTCTGGCGAGAATCTAATGATTACGAAGTACCTGTTCCTGCTGAAATTCATGAGCATAGTGAAAGGAATAACAGTGGTGAACATCACTATAAAGTAGCAAATAGTGCTGAAGAGTCTGATGGTTTTACGGTTGGCTCAAGTTACTTATTTGACCAAGGTTATGTCGGTGTGGCTGTTGAGAAATTTAACCGCAAATACGGCATTCCGGGACATACGCATGGCGATGAAGAAGCACATCATGAGGCTGAAGAGCAGGTTTTTGCGGACTTAGCACAAACAAAAGTGCAACTATTAAGCGAGTACAAGTTTAACAAAGGTTGGCTTGATAAAGTGAATGTGCGTGCTGGTTTTACAGAGTATGAACATGCTGAAGTTGAGCACGGCATGGTTGGAACAACATTTAAGAATGATACCAATGAGTTAAAAGTTGATTTACTACATCAGCCTCTGTCCGCTTGGACTGGTGGCGTAAGCTTACATTACAAACATAGTGATGTTGAGGCTCAAGGTAGTGAGGCGTTTACGCCGCCATCTGATACCCAAACACTTGCGATAGGGGTAATGGAGGAAAGGCGGTTTGGTGATTTTTTAGTGCAGTTAGGTGGTCGTATTGAGCAAGTGGAGATCACTGCAAGTAATGTGCCTTTACCGAGTATTGATGCCCACTCGCACGATACTGAAATGCATGACCACATCGGTCACGATTCAGAAGCAACAAAGGTATATGCGGTTGAGCATCAGTTTACCCCTGTCAGTTTATCTTCGGGTCTTGTATGGGACTTTGCGCAAAATTATAACCTTGGGTTATCTGTTTCACACTCTGAACGAGCTCCTTCTTCATCGGAGTTATTTTCCTTTGGTCCTCACATAGGAACTGGCACTTACGAGGTAGGAGCGTTGTTCAAAATGGATGAGCACGGTCATTTTGGACTCGATGAGCAAGGCATAGCGCTAGAAAAGTCGCACAATATTGATATTACACTGCGAAAAACCCAAGGCGATATAGGCTTTATTTTTAATGCTTTTTACAACCAAGTAGATAACTACTACTATCAAATAGAAACTGGGTTGTACGCCGAGAGCGGCGATAGTCACGACCACAATCATGAACATGAGCACGATCATGCTTCCGAATTACCTATTTATTTATTCAAGACAGATGATGTGGTTTTGCACGGTTTTGAAGCGCAAGTTGCTTGGCAATTGACCGACGAGTTGAAAGTTGATGTTTTCTCTGACTTTGTGCGCGCCAGATTAGAAGAAGGCGGCGATTTACCTCGTACACCACCTCTGCGCTTTGGGTCGCAGTTAAGCTATCAGACGGATAATCTCAGTGCACATATCCACATTACTCGATATCAAGAGCAGGACCGGATTGCACCAGAAGAAACCGCGACCGACGGATATACCTTAGTTGATGCTAGCATCTCTTATGATCTTTCTGTGTTAAATCAAGATCTCTCTATTTATCTTAGAGGGAGCAATCTGGCGGATACAGAAGCACGAGTACATAGTTCATTCTTAAAAGATATAGGCCCTCGTCCGGGACGCAGTTTCGCGCTTGGTATTCGCGGCTATTTTTAGTTTTAGCAGGTTAAACCATTGTGTACCTGTTAGTTAAAGCCACACAGGTACACAAGTAACTGAGTTTTACAACAACATAAATCTTATCTATATGTAGCACGAGATTATTACTGACACGACTACGATCAGCAGGAGAAATTATGGTTTCACGTCGAGGGTTTTTAAGGGGGGCTGGCACCCTCGCATTTATCGGCCTTTCTAAAAGCGCATTTGGCAGAGTGTCACTATTAGACTTTAACACAATGATAGCTGGGTATGGACCGTTGATCACCGACCCCAATGGTTTACTCGATTTGCCCCAAGGTTTCAGTTATCAAATAGTATCAAGCCTTGGAGATAAAATGTCCGATGGTTTTACTGTACCTGACAAAGCCGATGGTATGGGTTGTATTGCTTTAGATGAAGAACGGGTTGCATTGATCCGCAATCATGAATTGAAACCAACAGATTTAGCAAAAGCCGAGGACAGTATTCGTCACCATAAAAGTGAGCTTGCTTTTGATACAAATGGCTCAGGCATCGCGCTTCCTGGTGGCACAAGTCATATTGTGTATAACCTAAAAACACGCCAAAAAGAACAAGAATATTTATCCTTGGTTGGCACTATTCGTAACTGTTCTGGTGGAATAACGCCTTGGGGGAGTTGGCTTACTTGTGAAGAAACAACTGCAACTAAAAATGATGGTTTTACACAAGATCACGGATATATTTTTGAAGTACCAGCGACTGCAAAGGGTTTAATTAAGCCACAACCTCTAAAAGCAATGGGGCGGTTTAATCATGAAGCCGCTGCTGTTGATCCCAAAACAGGTATTGTTTATCTCACGGAAGACAGGGGAGACAGCGTTTTTTACCGCTTTATTCCAAACGAAAAGGCAAAGCTCCACAAAGGAGGGAAATTACAAGCGATGGTAGTGAAAGAAAGCCCGCAATTTGATAGTCGAAATTGGAATAAAAAAGCGATGCCACTTCATCAGGAGTTTACTGTTGAGTGGATAGATTTGGACGACCCACAAAGTGCTAAAGACGATTTACGGATCCGTGCTTATCGAAGTGGAGCTGCGCTATTTGCTCGAGGTGAAGGGATCCATTGGGGTGAAAAAGAGCTGTACTTTTGCTGTACCAATGGCGGAAAAAAGCAGCTAGGGCAAATCATGAAGTATCAGCCATCTGAGTTTGAGGGAACAGAAAAAGAACGCCTCAATCCAGGAAAGTTGTCTTTATTTGTCGAAAGCACTAGCCAGTCTCTCTATAACTTTGGTGACAATCTTACCGTGTCGCCACAAGGACATTTAATTGTTTGTGAGGATCAGTATTCCGATGTTGTAAATAACTACCTAAGAGGTGTAACACCAGAGGGAGAACTCTATAATTTTGCGCGGCTAGCTAAGCAAACTGAGCTCGCCGGCGCTTGTTTTTCACCAGACGGCAAGACTTTATTTGTTAATGTGTACTCACCAACGACAACATTGGCGATTGTGGGACCATGGGAGCACTTTAATCAAGCAAAAATAAATAGCCTCTCTAATTTTAATTTGTTGAATTAGGGCTTGTTGACCTTTTCGCTATTTGGTTTATGTTCTCATAAGTGTATTTTGGTCGCGACGCTCAACTTGCTGCTGAGTAATCTAAGCAAAATTTAAATCGTGAAAGTGAGCTATTGATATTGATGCTATTATCAATGAGGCTCCTTTTCTTTACGTTGTCTTGTCGTCAAATTATCAGCCACAAATGCGCCTCGTTGTCCTCTGGTTTTTGCTGGCCCAACGGTACTATCTTTTAAAGTTTGTAGCTCAGCACTGGCATTTAATGCAGCACCAAAAATAATGATATATGCGCTCAAATATAACCACATCATCATAATGACGACGCCTCCCAATGAACCATAAGTTTCATTGTAAGAAGCGAACTGCGCGACATAATATGAAAATCCCAATGACGCCAGGATCCATAAACCGGTTGCAGTAAACGAGCCGAGTGTTATCCAGCGCCATTTTGCGGCTCTGCGATGTGGCGCATAACGATAAACAAACGCTAAGGAAAAGTGAAATAGTACCGCTAAAATAGACCAAGTAATTAGCTGTATTACAGAGTCCAGTGCTGTGGTAAATCCTACGATGTTAAGCACAATCGGTAAAATTCCGATAATAGACAACGCCACAATCGCGACGAAAATCGCCCCCACAGAAAACAAAAAGCGTACCACTAGCGCTTGTAAAAACTGCCTTTTATTATGCTCATGATACGTAATGTTGCAGGCTGTGATCAACGCTTGGCAGCCTTTACTGCTACTCCATATTGTTAAAAAGAGGGTAAAAATAGCACCTAAACTTAGGCTTGCCTGCGATTTTTGAGTGAGCGCTTTGAGTTGTTGCAACATAATTTCTTGACTGGATGGTGGTAAGAGTTCAATAAGCGGCAGTAGCTGGTCAACCATTTCTGCAGGAGAAGAAAAATAGGCATAGATAGAAACAACGGCCGCTAACGCAGGAAATATTGCCAGCAGGGCATAAAATGCCACTCCAGCGGCAACCAGAGATAAATTATCTTGGGATAAGCTGTGGTATAGCCGTTTACTGACATCCCACCAACCGAGTGCTGGAATATCGCTTGGCCTGTCTGCATTAAAGCCATGTTTATGAGCTGCCATTGGTCTTTCCTAAATCAATTCTGGGCCTGTTGATCTAAAGTGATATACAGCAAAAGGTCTGCCAATCTCGTTTGGCGTTATATTTGCTACTAGTCAACTCGTGACCTTATGAATAAAAACCCAAAGAGTGCAATATGGAAATCAATAATCTTATTAAAAATCAAATGACTAATATGATTCAGGCGGCAGCTTCTCGCGAAGTGACTGAGGCCGTGAGCACATCAGATACGCTAAGTTTAAGCGCACAGGTTGTGCACTTTTTACAAACCGCATGGCAATTATTACCTGCTTTGGCGTTGGGAATTGTGGTTATTGTGCTTTGTTATTATTTAGCACGGCCAATCTCTTATCTTTTGATTAAGCCCATAGGTTATGTCAGTAAAAGTCGATTATTACATCTCGTCACTCGCCGTTTTATCAGTGTGTTAGTCATATTTTTTGGTATTTATATCTTTTTGCGCTTGGCTGGGTTGAGTGAGTTTGCCGTCGCAGTAATGAGTGGTACTGGGCTTGTCGGTCTTATTCTTGGGTTTGCGTTTCGTGATATCGCCGAGAACTTTATTTCGAGTATGCTAATTAGTGTCCAACGCCCGTTTAGAATTGATGACGTTATTGAAGTGGATAACCGTTTGGGGATCGTTAAAAAAGTCACCGCCCGCGCAACCACCTTAGTTGATTACGATGGTAATCACATTCAAATACCCAATGCTACCGTCTACAAGAATGTAATTAAAAACTTTACTGCCAACCCCAAAACACGTGGACACTTTAAGATTGGTATTGGCTATGACAACGATATTCGCCTGACGCAGCAAATTGCAATTGACTTACTTAAAGAGCAAAGTGCGGTTTTAAACGACCCGCCACCTCAGGTTCTACTTGAAGCCTTAGGCTCCGCGACTATCAATCTTACCATTTATTTTTGGGTCAATAGCGAACAACATAGCCCGATCAAAGTGGCGTCTCAACTCATGCGAGAAACCGTTAATTGCTTTACAGAACACGGTATAAGCATGCCTGATGATGCTAGAGAGCGGATAATCATAGCTGCGAATACTGAAACACAAGGAGTAAACAAAGAAGCGACCAGTAATTCGAGTAGCAGAGCGCCTGTGAAACAAAAGAATAAAACCACTACAAGTGCAGTAGATGCGGATATTGACGATGTGAGTAGCGATGCGGATGAGATCAGAGAACAAGCAGATCGCGCTCGAAGCCCAGAAGAAGGGGACAATATAATTTAGCAGTAAATTAGGTTAAGTGTTGAAATGTGTCATGGCTGATTTAGTTTATTTCGGACTGTCGACTCATCACCCTAATCTAGATAAACAACGCTATCGAGTTTTACGTACTCGATAGCAAAATACTGGTTTCACTATTTAAAATGCCATCAATCTCTCGAACTTGCCTCAGTACACCATCGAATTTACTGAGGTTAGCAGCTTGCACTTCAGCGATTAAATCCCATGCCCCGTTCGTGGTATGAATTTTACTGAGTTCGGGGATCCCACGCAGTGCATTGATCACTTGAGTAGTGGATTTACCGATCACTTCTATCATCATGATAGCGCGCACCAGATCGGACTCGATATATTCATGAACCCGCACTGTAAAGCCTAGAATTGCACCACTGGAAATGAGTCTATCTAAACGGTTTTGTACGGTTCCGCGAGACACATCGAGCGTAGTGGCTAAAGTTGAAATGGCTGCTCGGCCATCTTTGCGCAATTCAGCAATCAAGGCTTTGTCAAGCGCATCATATAAGTAAGGAGTCATAGTACAGCTTTGTGGTTTTTGTCATGATTAGTCTATTTGTATAATTCAACTTAGCAAAGTGATAGAAAGTTGCACTAATTGTATAAGATTTTGGCATTTAAATCGTCTTATGGTGTGGTTACACTGATATTGTGTAAGACAACGCCCAAATCAAATAATGAGTGCAGTATGACAACGATATTTCAAGCACCACGAGCGGTGGTGATGATCCGCCCACACCATTTCACTTCGAACCCGCAAACCATGCAAGATAACGCCTTTCAGCAAGCATGCAGTGAAAACAACCCTAACAACAGAGCCTATGTTGAGGTCAGCAACGCCGTGCAAGCGTTAGAATTGGCTGGCGTGAAAGTACACTTATTTGAAGATACCTCCACAGACACGCCAGACTCGGTCTTTCCAAATAACTGGTTTTCGACCCATAGCGATGGTCAGTTGACGATTTACCCTATGTACGCCTTGAATCGACGATTGGAGATCCGTCGCGATATTATCGATTTTCTGAGTGCTCACTATCAGGTGACAAACATCAATGATTATAGTCACCTAACTGCTGAAGAAATATTCCTTGAAGGCACCGGCTCTATGGTTATCGATCATCAAGCACAAGTGGCCTATGCGGTAGAATCCAAGCGCACTAACGCCGTGTTAGTTAATCAAGTTTGCGAGCAGTTGGGACTACAGGCAGAGATATTTAATGCCTATGATAAGAATGAAGTGCCTGTTTATCACACTAATGTCTTAATGTGTGTCGCCACCGATTTCGCCATGATATGCCTAGATATGGTGCCAGAATATCAGCGGGCACAGCTTATTAACCGTTTTACGCAAAGCGGCCACACCCTGATTGCGCTATCTTATCAGCAGATCCAACATTTTTGCGGCAACGCGATTGAGCTACAAGGAAGCATGGGACACATACTTGCGCTTTCCACAACGGCTTATCAGGCGTTGTTGCCTGAGCAAATTGCTGTCATTGAAAAGTCAGCTAAGCTAGTTGCTATTGATATACCGACAATTGAAGCCGCAGGTGGCTCAGTGCGTTGTATGATTGCTGGAGTCCATTTAAATAACCGTTAAATAATACTAGGGCCTGTTTATCCGTCAAGAAGGTCAACAGGCCCTAGATAAACGGCAAATAATAATAAAACAGGAATCGCCTATGTTTGAAAGTGCAGTTAAGAGTATCAATGGGCTTTTATGGGGAGAAGGCCAGATACTTATTTATATCCTGCTATTTGCAGGGTTTTGGTTCACTATTCTTTTGCGAGGGATACAAATTGTAAAGTTTCGCCATATGTTTAGCCTGTTACGGGGCAGCAGCCAGGGTGATGACAATACCATCAGTTCTTTTCAAGCGTTATGCACGGGGCTATCAGCTCGAGTTGGAACCGGTAACCTTGCAGGTGTTGCGGTTGCTATTTCTCTTGGTGGCAGTGGTGCGATATTTTGGATGTGGATGATAGCCATTTTGGGGATGGCAACAGGCTTTGCCGAAAGTGTACTTGGGCAAGTCTATAAAGTGCGAGATAGCCAAGGTGAGTTTAGAGGTGGTCCTGCTTATTATATTCACATGGGATTGGGAAGTCGGGCGTTTGCAGTATGCTTCGCCTTTTGCTTGTTTTTGGGATATGGATTTACCTTTAGCGCGATGCAAACCAATACCATCACCGATGCGCTCAATAATGCGTTTGATATTCCAACCTTATATTCAGGTATTGTGATCACAGTCCTTGCCGGCTCTATTATTCTTGGTGGCTTCAAAGCGATTGCGCGATTTGCTGAAAAGGTAGTGCCAGTAATGGGATTAGTCTTTGTCCTTGCGGCCATTATTATTACCGTGATGAATTACTCGCAAGTCCCTGCCATGATCAAAGATATTTTGCTTTCAGCTTTTGGTTTGCAAGAAGCGGGCGCTGGCGCACTTGGCGCAGCTATCAAAAATGGTATTCAGCGTGGGCTCTATTCTAACGAGGCGGGAGCGGGTAGTGTGCCGCACGCATCGGCAAGTGCGTCGCCAATTCCCAATCACCCCGTGACCCAAGGTTATATCCAAATGCTAGGCGTATTCTTTGATACCATCGTGTTGTGTAGTTGTACTGCTGTCATAATTCTATTGGCAGATATAGATATTGGCAGTGAGATGGAAGGCATACGGCTGACGCAATCTGCGATGACCGCGCATTTAGCAACTGGGGGCGTGTACTTTGTCGCGGCGGCGATCACTTTGTTTGCTTTCACCTCTGTAGTGGCTAATTACGCCTATGCTGAAAGTAACTTACACTTATTCCATCTGGACAATAAAGTTGGCCGTTCAATTTATACCGCATGCTACTTGTCTATGATGTTGTGGGGCGCTTCGGCAACGCTAAAACAGGTATGGGATCTTGCCGACATCGCATTGGGTTTAATGACGGTGGTGAATGTTATTGCCATCGTGCGCCTTACACCCACTATCTTGGCGGTTACGGCCGATTATCATCTGCAAAGAGCAAAAGGGAAAGAACCTGTATTCGAAGTCGATAAGGTCAAAGTGCAAGGAGTTACTGAGTCTGGCATTTGGGTTAATATTAATGCGAAGAGTTCAGCCTAATACGTTTTAGATGGAATAAATAAAGGCCGAATTTTCCGGCCTTTATTTATTTTTGACAAGAGAGTTTAGATGAACCGTCAGTGACGAAGTTATCTAACCTCAATAGGTATATAACCAATTACCAGCCGTCGTAACGCTTTCTACGAGATAAAAATAGCGTCAGGATCACACCGATAATAATGCCACTGATCCCGATGATGCCACCGTAAGTGAGCAACTGGTGTTGCTCTTTTTGGACTTTTTGCTGCTGTGCTAAACGCTCATCTTGCAGCTGCTTTTCAAGCCCTGCAATAGTGTCTTGAAGTGAAGCATTTTCAGCTAGCAAATTGGTATTGTTTTGCTGCAGCATTGGAAGCTGCTGCTGGGCGTCGTTCAGCGCCTCTTGGGTTTCCACTAAGGTTTGGTTAACCGCCTCTAATTGTTGCTTTAAACCTGGCTCCGTGGTGACAAATTTACTTTCTACCCAACCTTCTCTTGCTTTGTCGTCTTTAATTTGGACAAACTCGTCATTAGCGCCACTCAAAATAGTGATTGGCGTACCAGCATCAACAGAACCTAAAATTCGATAATTTTTACTTGGACCTGTATGCATGAAAATAAAAAGATTGTCACTAATATAGCCGTTTGGTGTTGCCGCGTTTACTGTGCTATTTTCGTCTGGCTCTTCGGCAAAGCTTATAAAGCTGGTGAAGAGCAGGCTCGCAATGATAAATTGCTTAAAGTTGAACATGCGTGGGCCTTTTATTCTTTGGGTCGTAAAGTTTACAAAATAGTAGGGATTTCGCGGCCTAATAGCAAGGCTTTGTTTATTTTGAATGGCGCGAAATAATTGATTACATAATGAAAATTGCAGCATTTAATGCAATGATTCGGTGTTATTAATCCGTTGACGTTCAGCGAAATTAGCCCGACTATCTATTGATTTGGCGCATATTTGGTGCACTTCTCATCGGATAAAAAGATTGCAAACTTAGCCTCCTTTGTATATTTTGATCCTCCCTTAGACAAATAGGTAAAACACTGCCCTAATGGACACTGAAATAGAACTGAAATTTTTGGTTTCAGATAATGAAGTTCCGCTGATCCCTGCACTCATCACACAGTTTGCAAAAACGGTCACTAACAAGCCTGCTAAAAACTTAACTAACGCCTACTTTGACACGCCAAATCGTGAATTGCGTGCGCTAGATATCGGTCTAAGAACGCGTTGTTGCAATGATGAATGCGAGCAAACGATTAAGCTTGCGGGAGAAGTTGTAGGAGGGTTACATCAACGACCTGAGTACAATTTACCTATTCAATCAGGACGTCCTGACTTGTTAGCGTTTGACGCGAATATTTGGCCTCACGGCATGCAACTTGAGTCTATCGCAGAAAACATATTCCCGATCTTCAGTACAAATTTCATTCGTCGAACTTGGTTAATCGAAACGGATTCAGGAACCAAAATCGAAGTCGTGTTGGATAAAGGGGAAATAGCAGCCCAAGGGAAGATGGAGCCAATCAATGAGCTTGAAATAGAGCTGATTGAGGGAAACAAAGAAGATCTTTTCTTATTAGCCGATCACCTAATTAAACAAGCTGGTATGCGTTTGGGACTTTACTCAAAGGCCGCCAGAGGGTATCGAATTGCCGATGATAAGCCTCTAAAACCAAATAAGTTTATAGGGTTTGTACCGCTCAAATCTCAGGTAACGCAAGAACAAGCGCTAATTGCGACAGTCAGTTATGGTATTCAGTTCGTCCAGAAGCATGAGCAGTGTTATTTTAATAAACCAAGTCTCAAGACATTAAAACGTGTTATTGATGGAGTCTCGCTTATCCGCCACGCGTTTTGGTTGTTCGATGACATCGTTGATAAAAGCTCGACTGAGAGTATTCGTAACGAATTAAAATGGTTGTTGTCAGAACTTGCTTGGGTCGAAAATGCAATTCATTTAAAAACCTACACCTCAAAGCGCCATGCTTATCATAAGAAACTTAATCAGTTTCCTGAATTGGCGCAGGTCATTACCGATCTGCAAGATGTTCAGCCAACACCGACGGACATTGAAGATTTATTTCATTGCACCCGCTATAACCGTTTGATCCTTTCACTTACTCGCTGGCTGGTTGATAGAGCGTGGCGTAAAAACTGGGATCAAAAAGCACTGAGTGCAGCAGAGCTACCGGTCACAGAAATCGCAAGCCAATTATTTGATAAAGACTGGCAAGAGCTGAAAAACTTGCTTCCACAGGATAAATCGCTTTCTGAAAAAGATTATTTACATGTCAGAATAAAGCTAGAAAATACGCTGCTAAGCGGTAACTGTCTGGGTAAGCTTTACGATAAAGAAGCGCGCAAAGCGTTTAGAACGCCTTGGATTGATATCGTTTATGGTATTTATGAGCTAGAAACACTGGCGTACTTATATCAGCTTTGCCAAAGCCAAAACGCAGACGAGCTGCAAGAAGTGCAGGCATGGCTTAAGCAAAAATCAGACTTTTTGATAAGTGCTATGGAGCAAAGTCGACAATCTTCCATGCATAGCGAACCATATTGGTTCTAACCAGATTAAGCGGGGTTTTATCCCGCTTTTTTGTACCACTTCATTACAATCAATACTGCAAATATCAGGCGATGAACTAAACTTGGGTGTATCAATTCTGAGGTAGCCCAATGATCGATATAGACGATAAAGTGCTGAATGATTTGCGCGGCGGATTTAACTTACCTGCTAAGCCTGAAATATTACAAGCCTTACAAAATGAACTATCACAACCGGAGCCTGAATTATTTACCGTGGCGGATATTATTGCGGCAGATGTTGGTGCGTCTGCAGCGGTATTAAAGGTAATTAATTCACCGGCTTATGGTCTTGCCCGTACAATCACAGATATAAAACAAGCTGTGATGTTTTTGGGCGTTACCTGTATTACGCAGCTAGTGACTGGGTATTTGCTTAAAAATGCGTTTGAGCAGTCAAAGTGCTGTATTTCACTGCAGCAGTTTTGGGATAATGCTGCGGATATTTCAAAAGCGGCGATGGTGGTTGGACATCATTTGAAGGCGTCATTACCCATGGAGAATTTGCAGCTGCTCGGACTGTTTCATGATGCCGGGATCCCAGCAATGGCCGTAAAATATCCTGACTACGCTGAGGTAATAAAGCAGTCTATAGAGCGACCTGAGCAAACGCTTATTTACTACGAGCAGCAAAAGTATCCAGTGCCTCACACTGTGATAGGCTACTTTCTTGCGACGTCTTGGCACTTACCTAAAGAAATATGCCAGATGATTTTGCGCCACCATGACGTTAGCTATCTTGAAGAGCAAAAAGATGCGCAGCATGTGCAAACCTTTGCGGCACTTAAACTGGCTGAAAACCTCTGTTTTGAAGCAAAACACTTTAGAAGCGCAGCAGATTGGTATCTATTTAAAGATAAGGTGATGATTGAGCTTAATTTGCATGAAGATGAGTATCAAAACTTAAAAGATGATGTCGATGAAGTATTTATCGGATAGGGGATTATCCACAGGCATTAAAAAAGGCGCACTTGGCGCCTTTTTTACTTTTTGCTGCAGGGGATTATAGGCCTGCAGCCGCACGTAGTGCGTCAGCTTTATCTGTTGCTTCCCAAGGGAACTCTTCACGACCAAAGTGGCCGTAAGCAGCAGTAGGCTGATAAATTGGACGCTCAAGGTCTAGCATAGTGATTAGACCGTAAGGGCGTAAGTCGAAGTGCTCGCGGATAAGTTCGATCAAACGCGACTCATCAAGCTTAGCTGTACCGAAAGTTTCTACGCTGATAGAAGTAGGCTCAGCAACACCGATTGCGTAAGACACTTGGATCTCACACTTGTCAGCAAGGCCAGCGGCAACAATGTTCTTTGCAACGTAACGCGCTGCGTAAGCTGCAGAACGGTCAACTTTTGATGGATCTTTACCTGAGAATGCACCACCACCGTGACGTGCCATACCGCCGTATGTATCTACAATGATTTTACGACCAGTTAGACCACAGTCACCCATAGGACCACCGATAACGAAACGGCCAGTTGGGTTGATGAAGAACTTAGTTGCTTCAGTGATAAGCTCTGCAGGTAGTGTAGGCTTGATGATAGTTTCCATCACCGCTTCTACAAGGTCAGCTTGTGATACCGAATCACAGTGCTGTGTAGATAATACGACCGCGTCGATACCTACTGCTTTACCGTTTTCGTACGCGAATGTTACCTGAGACTTAGCGTCTGGACGTAACCAAGGTAGCGTGCCGTCTTTACGAACTTGCGCTTGGCGTTGAACTAGACGGTGTGAGTAAGTGATAGGCGCAGGCATAAGTACGTCAGTTTCGTTACACGCGTAACCAAACATTAGGCCTTGGTCACCAGCACCTTGCTCTTCTGGACGAGTACGGTCAACACCTTGGTTGATATCAGGTGATTGTTTACCAATGGTGTTAAGGATTGCACATGAATCAGCGTCAAAGCCCATGTCTGAATGTGTGTAACCAATTTCACGCACGGTCTTACGAGTTAATTCCTCGATATCAACCCAAGCGCTAGTCGTGATTTCACCACCAACCATAACCATACCGGTTTTAACGTAAGTTTCACACGCAACACGTGCTTTTGGATCTTGCTCAAGGATGGCATCTAGAACCGCATCAGAGATCTGATCGGCGATTTTATCCGGATGACCCTCAGAAACAGATTCAGAAGTAAATAAATGTTTAGCCATTGTATTTATGCTCACAAATATTGCGCTTCACAAACATCAGGAACAGCGCGAAAAATTAAGGGGCGTATTCTAACCAAAAAACCTAGGCATTGACTAGTTATTTTACGCCTAGACGTCCAAAATTGTGCAAACTTTTTTAATGGTCGGAAAAAGTCCGTCTGTACCCGTTTTTTTATGGCCTTTGCCGTTGCAGTTAGCCATGTAAATAAGTAAGAATGGGCTCAAACCCCCGCGAAACACATTTAAAGGTAGGAGAATTCATGCCATCTCGCAAAGAACTTGCTAATGCAATTCGCGTTCTTTCCATGGACGCTGTACAAAAGGCCAAGTCTGGCCACCCTGGAGCCCCTATGGGCATGGCGGACATCGCAGAAGTACTTTGGCGCGATTTTTTAAAGCACAACCCAAGTAATCCTGAGTGGTTCGACAGAGATCGCTTTGTATTATCAAACGGTCACGGCTCGATGTTAATTTATTCATTGTTGCATTTGTCGGGTTATGACTTATCAATTGATGACATCAAAAACTTCCGTCAGCTACACTCAAAAACACCAGGCCATCCAGAATATGGTTATGCGCCGGGTATTGAAACGACTACAGGCCCATTAGGCCAGGGTATTACTAATGCGGTAGGTATGGCGATTGCTGAAAAAGCATTGGCTGCACAGTTTAACCGTGAAGATTACGACATCGTTAATCACTATACCTATGCATTTTTAGGTGATGGCTGTTTGATGGAAGGTATCTCACACGAAGCTTGTTCACTTGCGGGTACCCTTGGTCTTGGCAAACTGATTGCATTTTGGGATGACAACGGTATTTCAATCGACGGTGAAGTTGAAGGTTGGTTTAGCGACGATACTCCAAAACGTTTTGAGTCTTATGGCTGGCATGTTATTGCCGGTGTTGATGGCCACGATAGCGATGCGATTAAAGCCGCAATCGAAGCGGCGCAAGCAGAGTCTGACAAGCCAACCCTTATTTGTTGTAAAACGGTTATCGGTTATGGTTCACCAAACAAGTCAGGTAGTCATGATTGTCACGGCGCACCGCTAGGTGAAGATGAAATCAAAGCAGCACGTGAATTCCTTGGTTGGGAACACGGCGCATTTGAAGTACCAGAAGATGTGTACGCAAAATGGGACGCAACAGCACGTGGTCAAAATCAACAAAGTGACTGGTTGATTAAGTTCACTGAATACCAAATGCATTATCCTGAGCTTGCTGCTGAATTTGAGCGTCGCATGAAAGGCGAGCTTCCAGCAAACTGGTCTGAGAAAACAGAAGCGTATATTGCAGAGCTTCAAGCGAATCCTGCAAACCCAGCAACTCGTAAAGCATCACAAAATGCATTGAATGCTTTTGGTCCAATTCTACCTGAGTTTATGGGTGGCTCTGCTGACCTTGCGGGTTCTAACTTAACACTTTGGGATCAATCTAAAGGCTTAACGGCAGAAGATGCCGCGGGTAACTATATCTTCTACGGTGTGCGTGAGTTTGGTATGTCTGCCATTATGAATGGTATTGCACTGCACAGAGGCTTTATCCCTTACGGTGCGACATTCCTAATGTTTATGGAATACGCGCGTAATGCGGTACGTATGGCTGCATTGATGAAGCAAAGAAGTATTTTTGTGTATACTCATGATTCAATCGGTCTTGGTGAAGATGGTCCAACACACCAACCAGTAGAACAAATGGCGAACTTACGTACTACGCCAAACCTTGCGAGCTGGCGTCCATGTGACCAAGTTGAGTCAGCAGTTGCTTGGCAGCAAGCGGTTGAACGCGCTGATGGTCCATCTGCACTTGTATTTACCCGTCAAGGTCTTGCGCAGCAGCCACGTACGGCTGAGCAAGTTGCAGCAATTAAGCAAGGTGGTTATGTACTATCTTGTGACGGTGAGCCTGAAATCATCCTTATTGCCACAGGCTCTGAAGTGCAACTTGCGGTTGAGTCTGCGGATAAGCTTCGTGCAGAAGGTAAAAAGGTACGTGTTGTTTCTATGCCTTCGACTGACATTTTTGATGCGCAATCTCCTGCATATAAAGAAAGCGTACTACCAAGCTCAGTAACACGTCGCATCGCTATCGAAGCGGGTATTGAGGACTTCTGGTACAAATATGTAGGCCTAAATGGTGCTATCGTTGGTATGACAACGTTTGGTGAGTCAGCGCCTGCTGATGAGCTATTCAAGCTATTTGGCTTTACGGTAGAAAATATCGTTGAGAAGGCAAACGCATTGTTTGCATAATCAAAGAAAAGAAACAAAAAACCCATGCGATGCATGGGTTTTTTTATGCTAGGTGGTTTGGCTAAAACCTAAAGCTTTGAGATTGCTTCCTGCTCAAAGCTCAGGTTAGAAAGTTAAACCTTAAACTGCTCTACCGATAAGCGTAACTCTTCGGCGAGTTTAGCAACCTCAGAACTAGAGATTGAGGTCTGGCTTGCGCCTTCAGCTGTTTGCTCTGCGATTGTTACAATCGATTCCAAACGTTCACTAATTTCCTGTGCCACCTGCTGTTGCTCATTCGCCGCGTTTGCAATCTCTTCACTCACATCATGGGCCTGAGAAACGGCTGCAGTGATAGAGTTTAATGCTTCATTAGCAAGGTCGCTCTGATTTACGCACGACTCCGCCTGCTGCTTGCCTTTTGACATTGCGCCTACCGCTTCTTCGGCACCGGCTTGTAAGGATTCAATCATTGCTTGAATTTCTTGAGTCGACTCTTGAGTTTTACTTGCAAGCGAGCGTACTTCGTCTGCCACTACAGCGAAGCCACGACCTTGTTCACCCGCACGCGCAGCTTCGATTGCAGCGTTTAGTGCAAGGAGATTCGTTTGCTCGGCAATGCCACGGATAACATCCAAAATACTGCCTATCGACGCGCTGTCTTGGTGTAGTTTGTTAATCACGCGAGAGGCTTCATCCACTTCCCTTGCGAGTTGCTCAATAGTGTGTTTGTTCTCATGTGAGATGCCTTTAACACGCTCCGCTTCTTTATCAGCATTTTTAATTTCCTGTAGTGCTTGATGTGCGCTGTTGCTTACACCGTGAGACGTGCTACTCATCTCAGTTGTAGCGGTAGCTGCTTGCTCTACCTGTGCCTGCTGATTCTTAATTGCTTGGCTGGATTCCGTAGTGATAGTCGATGTTTCTTCGGACGCTGCAGCAAGCTGCGTCGAACGAGAAATAATGCCAGTGATAAGTTCACGTAAGCTAGAGATTAGGGTGTTACAGCTTCTAGATAATTCACCAAACTCATCTTTTGCTGTGTCATCTAAGCGCTGTGTCATATCGCCACTGGCGACAATGTTTAAGACTCGATTTACTTCCGATAGCGGTTTTGTGATACGACTAACGGTAATGTAGGCAACACCGACGGCCATTAACGTTGCTACTATCATACCAATCCAAGTCCATAGGTTTGCTGTGCCTACATCGGCACGTACGCCTTGTTGTAAGTTAAAGGCGACTTGGCTCGCTTCAGAGAGTAAATCATCTAGCTGAGATAGGGCTGCTTTTGTGGTTTTTTCTGCATTGGTTAGTTCTTTACGTGTCTCGGCTATCGCATTGATCAAGCGTTTTTGATTTTCCGTGATGCTGTTGCTGCCAGTAACTGCATCTTTCAAATTAGTGTAATAGCCTTCGAGATCAGCAAACAAACTACTATCAAGCGCGCTAACGGGGCCACGCATCAAATCAATATTGCGACCTAGCTCTTCAACGAGGTAGCTTTGATCCCTACTTACGATTTCCAGTGTATTGATGTCTTTAACAGTAACAATATCATTGGCGCTAGTCACAACAGAAGAAAAGTTATTTTCTAAGTTATTTGCAGCTTGAAAAGCACGTTTGTCAGCATCTTCTAAGCCATCCAAATCAATGATATCAACCGTCACCATAGTCGCATCTTCTGCGGCAACATCGATAGTAGATAACTGCTCTTTTAATTTGTCCCGTAACGAAAGCTCAGTTGTTTTCTCGTTTACCAAGCTGTTCATGGCTTTTACGAACGCATCATAACTTTTGCCAACATCACGACTGCTTGAGGCCAATTTATTATTAGCGGCAACGACCTGTTGCAGCTCTGAATAGGTTTTGTCGAAGATCTTCTGGCGCTCTTTAAATTGCTGTTTTAGCGTCGCCAGTTCAGTCTCTGAACGCGCGTAAAAACTTCCCTGAGCCATTTTGCTCATTAAAGTAAACTCTACTTGCAGCGCAGAGCTTTTAGAGAGTGCTGGTAAAGACAGGTTATTAACCTGTTGAGTTGAGTTGTCAATGTTTGCAATTCTTAATAAAGAATTGCCCCCGATAAGAAGAAGCAACAAGGTGATGGTAATAAAACCACCCCAAATACGTTGGCTAACAGTCAAATTCATAGCTGTCCTACAAAATTTACAAAGCAATACGGATACTTATCGGATTTATTGCGGATAAGTTAAGTATTTTATAGCAGATGTGACAAAAAAATTCAGTAAAAAAGGTCGGATTACAAAAAATAGCAGCTCAACGGATAAAAAGTATAAGCTTCACGTTTTCTTCGAGTGTAGCTTAGTTTTGTAAAAATTAAAGTGGGTGATTACCCTAGATTCGACTTAGGAAAGTTAAATAACCTGAGCTTCGGATAATTAATGCTTTTCTAGCAGCCAGTTTTAGCGCTAACTGCGTTGAATTCACTTCCAATAGCCAGCTATTGGTGCGTAAATTCGCCTGGTTATCCCCAAAACTCTCTGGCTAGATAAGGAAATAATTTAATGTGATTTTAAAAACAACGAGTTAGCTCATTTCTTATCCAAACCTCAGGTTAAATAGCTTAATTGTGCTGGTACTTTTCACCACTGTCGATATTTATCATCGTCATAGGACCTCCCCACACGCAGCCAGTGTCTAAGGCTATAATATTTTTCTTGTTGGTTTCGCCTTCCAAAGCAGCCCAGTGGCCGAAAAGTAGGGTAGTGTCGGCTGGTGTTTGGCTGAGCTCAAACCACGGAGTGAGACCAGCCGCATCTTTTAGGCCAGATTTGTTCTTAAGATCCAGTTCGCCATTTTGTTTTAGAAAGCGCATTCGAGTGAAGACGTTAACAATGGCTTTAAATTTATCTTGTTCACTGAGCTTGTTGAGCTCAAGTCCTGGGTGAGCACCGTACATATTGGCGTAAAACTCAGGGGCTTTTGTTGATTGATAAATGGTTTCGGCAAAGCGTGCATATTCTAGCGCTTGCGTAATATTCCAGCTTGGATGAATACCTGCATGAGAAATAAAAGTTTGCTGTGTTTCAAGCCAAATAGCCAGCGGCTGTGCACGTAATAAGTCAGCATATTTTTGGCATTTAGGGCTGGCAAAAACCGCATCTAATTTATCTTTTGGGTTCGGAGCGACACCCAAAGCAAGACATGCTAAAAAGTGGAGATCGTGATTGCCAAGTGTAATGCTAATAGAGCCTGAGTGTTGATAGAGAAACTCTAGGCAAGCAAGTGAATCGGGTCCTCTGGCGATGATGTCACCGACAAAGTATAAATGGTCTTGGCTTGGGTTAAAGTTGACTTGATCGAGTAGCCCGATGAGTGGAGTGAAGCAGCCTTGCAAGTCTCCAATTGCGTATTTTGCCATTTATTACCTGTGGTTTTTTATAACTCAATGTTTTTATTCTGATGTCTAGCATGTATGAGGAACGCGGGGTAAGCCCGCTTCCGCAAAATAAAAATGGTATTAATGCAAAATATTTGGACAGGAAAGTCTAAATACATTGATTGGCGCTTTAAACTCAGTGCCAAACTCATTACGCATTAAATAAAACCCTTCCATCGTACCAACGGGAGTATCGAGCACCGCGCCGCTGGTGTACTGATAGCTCTCGCCAGGACGAATAGTGGGCTGCTCACCAACGACACCTTCACCTTCGACTTCAGTCTCTTTGCCATTAGCGTCGGTAATGAGCCAATAGCGGCTATGTAGCTTGGCATTACATAAGCTATGGTTTTTGATGGTAATTGTATAGGCAAACACATATTTATCCTTTTCAGGCTGTGATTGCGCTTCAACGTAAAAGGTCTCCACCGATACTTTGATAGGTGAGCCAATATTAGTTTGAGTTGTCATATATCCAATTTGCAATTTCAATAAACTGGTTAAGCGACAGGTTTTCAGCGCGAAGTGTAGGGTCGATACCTAAGTTTCGCAGCTGCTCTTCGGTTAACAGGTTCGATAAGCTATTTCTTAGTGTCTTACGACGTTGGTTGAACGCTTCTAAACAAACAGTGTTCAAAAGCTTAGTGCTCTTAGCTGTACGTTGCGACGGATCTTTTGGGATCAATCGAACAACGGCCGAGTCAACTTTAGGTGCTGGTTTAAAGCAATGTGGTGGCACTTCGATCACAGGAATAGCGTGACAATAGTACTGCGTCATGACGCTTAAGCGACCAAAGGCCTTGCTGCCTGGGCCTGCAACCATACGGTTAACCACTTCTTTTTGCAGCATAAAGTGCATATGCTCGACCTGATCTGCAAACTCAAATAAGTGAAATAGCAAAGGGGTTGATACGTTGTAAGGTAAGTTACCAAAGATCTTCAGTTTTTCCCCTTCTTTGATTAAAGAAGAGAAGTCAAACTTCATCGCGTCGCCTTGGTGAACCGTTAATTTAGGTCCCAAGAATGGGTGATGGATCAAGCGCTCGGCAAGATCTTTATCGAGTTCTACAACGGTTAGGTGGCCACTTAAATCACAAACAGGTTCAGTGATAGCACCTAAACCAGGACCGATTTCAACCAGATTGTCTTCAGGTTTTGGGTCGATAGCAGTTACTATCTTGTCGATAATATTGTTGTCATTTAAGAAGTTTTGACCAAAGCGTTTACGCGCTCTGTGTCCGAGATGTACTTTATCTGTCATGCATTCTGTGCTTTTTTGGTTGCGAGCTTAATTGCTTCGCGGATCGCTAATTCAAAACTACCCACTTCAACATCACCAGAGCCGGCTAAATCAAGCGCTGTACCGTGATCAACCGATGTGCGAACAAAGGGCAACCCTAGGGTGATGTTTACTGAGTTTCCAAAACCTTTATATTTTAACACAGGTAAGCCCTGATCGTGATACATTGCAAGCACAGCATCAGCATTATCTAAATATTTAGCTTGGAAAAGGGTGTCAGCTGGCAGCGGTCCAACTAAGTTCATGCCTTGTTTATTCAGCATTTCCAGCGTTGGCTCAATGGTTTCTATTTCTTCACGACCAAGATGACCACTTTCTCCAGCATGCGGATTTAATCCACAAACTAATACCCTTGGTTGTTCAATACCAAACTTGGTTTGTAGGTCGTGATGTAAAATATGAATGACTTTGCTGAGACGCTCAGGCGTAATTGCCTTTGATACGTACGCCAGTGGGATATGCGTAGTTACTAGCGCTACACGCAGCCCTTCGGTTGCGAGTAGCATTACGACATCAGCGGTATCAGACTGTTGTGCAAAGTACTCAGTATGGCCGCTAAACGAGATCCCAGCTTGGTTAATAATGCCTTTATGAACAGGACCCGTGACTACCGCTGCAAATGTCCCATCCATATTCTTTTCAGAGGCAATGCGCAAGGTTTCGAGCACATAATGGCCATTGGCTTCATCTAATTGACCAGCGACCACTTCAGCACCTTTGTCTACTTGAAGGTAGTAAATGGCACCAGCAGGTGCCGCTTCAGGCGCAGCTTCGCTGTCAAATGGCAGCAACTTGATTTGCTCACCGAGTTCTTTGGCGCGTTTTTCTAGAATACTTTTATCAGCCACCGCAACCAACTGAGCAGGCCATGCGTGCTGAGCCAGTTTGATAACAAGATCTGGGCCAATACCTGCAGGCTCACCCGGTGTAATTGCGATTCTGAGTGTCATAGCCGTTATTCCGCTTCGATAATTTCAATATGCGCTTGGTCACGCATTTCTTTAATCCATTTAAAGCTTTCTTCTTTAAATTTACGGTTAAACAACAGACGGTGTGCGCGATTTAACTTGGCTTGTTCTGTTTTATCGGCTACGCGTTTATCTAGCAGTTGTACAATATGCCAGCCAAATGTACTTCTAAATGGTTCACTGATCTGATCTTTTTCTAGCGACAACAGAGTGTCTCTAAACGCAGGTACGTATGTAGTTGGATCTGTCCAATCGTACTCACCACCTTTAAGTGCAGAGCCTGGATCTTCAGAATATTCTTTAGCCAGCGCTGCAAAGTCAGCGGTACCTGCGCGCAAGTCTTTTACAAAGCCAGTTAGCATTGAGCGTGCTTTTTCTTCACTTAGGATAATAGACGGCTTGATTAAGATATGACGTGAACGCACCTCAACAGTTTCAACGACTTCACGACCACGAATATCTTGTACTTTTAGAATGTGGAAACCTGCACCTGAGCGCAGTGGACCAACTATGTCGTCTTTTTTCGCACCTTTTATGGCCTCAGCGAATAAGGTTGGCATTTCGTTAATTCCCATCCAGCCTAATTGACCACCATCGAGCGCTTTTGAGCCGCTAGAAGAAGCAATTGCGATGCGCTTGAACTCTTTACCTTCGTTCAAAAACTTAATCACGTTATCAGCGCGCTCACGAGCGTCTTCAATTTCTTCTGGAGTCGCTTTATTTGGGATCTTAATCAAGATATGGCCGATATCATACTCTTCCGAGTTACCCGTTTGCTCACTCAATATTTTTTGCAGGTTAGTAACCTCTTGAGGGCTAATATAAATACGGCGGTCAACACTGGCACGGCGCACTTGGCTTGTGGTTATTTCTTTACGGATCTCTTCTCGGTATGCCGGGAAGCTTTCGCCGCTAGCTTCAACTGAGCGACGTAAATCAGCGATAGTACCACCTTGGTCTTGGGCAATATTCGCAATGGTCTGATCCAATTGAGCATCTGAAATTTGCATACCCATACGGTCACCCAGTTGCAACATTAAAGATTGCTCAATGAGTTTATCGATGGCTTGTAAGCGTAATGTTCTATCGCTAGGAAGTTCGGTACCTTGCTGCTCAGCCTGTTCTTTTACACGATTTATTATTTGATCGACTTCGCTTTGTAAAATTACACCATCATTTACTGTGGCAACAACTGTATCTAGCTTTACACGCTCAGCATGTGCTTGAGTAAACAGGCCTGCACTTAAGGAGGCCACTAATAACAACTTTTTTAAATTCATACGGCTTTCTAAATTCTATTTATTCAAAAAATACGGTCTACGGTAACCAAAAATACCCTGTCGAAGGAGTTTACTCGCATCACCACTGCTTTGGCTTCCAAGCCCTGTAAGGACAAATTTCAGGCTGAAGCCAGAATCAAACACTGCTTCATCATTTGTAAGTGTTTGGTTTAAGTTTGTTTCAATTTGACGATTCGCAGTCACCTGAATAGCCCAACAACAAGACTGGTATTGAACACCAACAAAGGATTCAACACTTCTATTTGCCGTCATATCTCGGTGATAGCTTGCTACAAATTGCCAGTTATCGTCAATTGGTAAACTTGTAAAGAGACCGACTTGGTCAATTTCATAGTCTGAGACATCATTAACATAACGATGGTTCAATTGCACTAACTGCTTATCGTCACCTTTATAGTCCAAAGTAAAGTGAGACTGCACTAACTCTTTGCTATCCACATCATATTGCACCCCACCTGAGAGGTACCAGCGCTTATGCCAATGTAACATGGATTCAGCGGCAAATAGTGCATTATAGTTGGTATCATCAGTAAATAGCTGTTCAGAAGGCTTTACAGATGACTCAAGATAAATGATCTGACCTGCACTGAAGTTAAAGCGTTCGACATTACTGTTATCGAATACACGCGTGGTTGCACCCACGGTGAATTGATTGGCTTCTGCAATCCGGTCATAACCAGAGTAACGGCGTGCTCTAAACAGACCAATAAAGTCATCTTGTAACTTAGCGGTATCGTACCAGCCAATTTGGCTTTGCTCTCTGTGAGGTGTGTAAAGGTACTGAATTTGTGGCTCAAGCGTTTGAGTACCTTGTTCAAAAAAGAACTCGGTACTGCGTTCAAAGTTCAGTTGTCCGTGTACCCGTAAACTAGGCAATGTACGCGTGACAGACTCCTCATACTCTGTATCAGGCATATCTATATTTTGTTCATAACGCGTGTGAAGTAGGCGTGCCTCGGAGGTAAATGACCAAGCGTAGTCGCTGCGTGAAAAAGACACGCGAGGCTCTAGGTGTAATCGCGACGCCTCTGAGATTGGCAAAGCATCATTTTGAAAATAGGCAAACTCACCCTCAAAGTCCCAATCAAGGCCAACAAGTTCATAGCTGTCCCGTGTACGGAAGCTAATTTGCGGTAGTGCAGTGTAGGATTCTCTGTGGTCACCCAACACTTCAAAATCTTGCAACTTTAAGTCGACTAACCAGTCTTCACCAAGGTAACTTAGACTGCCGGTGCGATATAACTGAGTGTCAGTTTCATTGGCGTATTCGGATGTTAAGTCTGTGAGATAGTTATCGTCACTCACATTTGTAACATCAACAAACGCACGCCATTTATCACTTAAATAGCTTTTTTGTTGCCAATGCACTAAATAGCGATCGTCTAGCTGTGGCTCGGAATCATCCTTACTGAGGTATTCGACGCCAATTTTACCTTGATGTTGTTCAGTTAAATATCTGAACTCGGTAATAAGCTGAAATCCTTTATTAGCCATGTACCTTGGTGTTAGGGTCGCGTCGTAGTTAGGAGCTAGATTGAGATAATAAGGGGTGATCAGCTCCAAGCCAAACTTATTTGAGCTGGAAATTGTCGGTGTCAGCAGGCCAGATTTTCGTCTATCATCGATTGGAAACGTAAAGTAGGGTAAATAGATAATTGGCGTGTCCATAATTTTGAACACCGTATTATAGGTTTCACCCCAACCGTCTTCTCGAGAAAGTACAATACTGCTTGCCTCGATACTCCAAAATGGGTCATCAGCAGGACACGTGGTGAAGCTAGAGTTGTCGAGTGAAATTTTGCTGCCAGAGGCATGCAACTTCTCTGCACCACCGCGCCCCAGCTGGTCTGTTAATTCGTATTCAGCACCAAGCAAGCTCACGGTGTTAGCATTTAAATCCGCGAATAGCCCATTGCTGTGAACTTTGGTAAATTGGTCACGATAGAGTAGTGGTCCAGAAGCGCTGAGCAGGCCTTCTTTTTTATCGATTAGCGCACGTCTAGCTTCTAAGCTCATGGTTTCAGTGTTAATCACCACATTACCCGAAAACTCAGCACTATCAGTACCTTGTAGTTCTAAGTCATCGGCAACGATATCAATGGCATGTTTGGGCAGCGAGGCTAACGGCTTCCAGTTTTCTGGCTGCATATAGTCTTTACATTGTGCGGCGACAATGTTCGTATTAGCAAAAGCTGTAGAATGAATCGCGGATAATACAGCCAAGCCCCAAATTTTGCGCATTTAATAACCTATTAGCTGAGCATTTAATAATAAGCTCATCATGATAAATGAAAACTGTCGGAAATACAGTAGCATTTAAATATTTACAAGTAGAAGGTGTAATAGTTAATCCATGAATAGTCAAAACCAGCGCGTCGAGTTTATACAGCAAGCAATACATAGCGACGATTTTACGTGTGAGGCTATCACCTCGGATGCCAGTTTCCGGCGTTATTATCGCGTCAAACAACAAACGATGTCGTGGATCTTAATGGAGACACCAGTCGATAAACTCGATAATGCCCCTTTTATTGGTTTAAATACGGTGTTTGCAGAGCAAGGGCTCAATGTGCCACAAATCCTTGCAAATAATGAAGAACAAGGGCTGTTACTGTTACAAGATTTAGGTTCTGATCATTTGGCCGATAGGTTGGCATTGCCTTCTCGGCTAGAGGATTATCGTGCGTTGATAGCGCTTATTCCAGAAATAGCCAAAACACCAAAGAGTGAATGGATGAAGCCCTATGATGCTGATTTCGTTGATATGGAACTTAATATCTTTTACGAGTGGCTTGTAACAAAATGGCTTGGTTTAACACCCACCGAATATCAACAAGTGCAATGGCATAATGTGAAGTTGAAACTCGTTGATGCGATGACTCGTCAGCCGCAGGTTACGATGCATCGAGATTTTCATAGTCGCAACCTGATATGTCATCAGTCTCAGTGGTATCTCATTGATTATCAGGATGCGGTACAAGGACCTGTCACTTATGATGCGGTTTCTCTGTTGCGGGATTGTTATACTCGTCTTGATGTACATGAGTTTACTGAGCTTCAGCAACATAGTTTTGATTGTTTAAAAGCGGCAAATTTATTAGGCGGCATGGATTTTAGCACCTATCAACATTACTTTGACTTAACGGGGATGCAAAGGCACCTTAAAGCTGCCGGGATTTTTACTCGTCTATTGCAGCGAGATGGCAAAGGCGGGTACTTAGAAAATATTTTGCCAACGTTACGCTACCTCGTTGAAGTAGCGAATAAGTATAAAGAATTTCAGTGGCTTGCAAGCTGGCTAGAGAATGACATAATGCCTCAAGCGCAGGCCAAATTAGGCACAAAATAGAAGTAACAATGAAAGCGATAATTTTATCTGCCGGTCGTGGTAAACGCATGATGCCACTGACCGCGAACCAACCAAAACCTATGCTTAACGTCGCAGGAAAACCACTACTTGAGCATCATATCGAGCGTTTAAAAGCGGCTGGGATCTGCGATATCGTGATAAATCTTGCATGGCAAGGTCTGGTGATAAAAGACTATTTCGGCAATGGTAGTCACTTCGGTGTCAATATTGAGTACAGTGATGAACCTGAGGGTGGATTAGAAACCGCAGGTGGAATCATTCAAGCACTGCCGATGTTATGTGAACAGGATGACAGCTTTATTGTACTCAATGGCGATATTTTTACGGACTATGATGTCAGCAGCTTGGTGCAGTTACAGCTTGGCAGCACAGCAGAGGGCCATTGCGAGGCGCACATTGTGTTGGTAGAAAATCCCGAACATAATCCTGAAGGCGATTTTTGCCTTGCCCATCAACCGCTCAATCAGCAAAAGTATACCTTGTCTGGTATTGGCAAATATCACCAAAGTTTTTTTACCGAGCTTGGGACTGGCTTTATAAAACTAGGGCCGTTGCTGCGCAGTGGGCTTGAGCAGCATAAAGTTTCTACTGAACTGTATTTGGGCGCATGGGACGACATCGGCACGCCAGAGCGACTAAAAATGATCAACGAAAAGTTAGGGTATAGCGATGTGGGGTAAATTATTAGGCACAATTTTCGGCTTTTTATTTGGTCGTTGGTTAGGCGCTATTTTAGGGTTTTATCTCGGCCATTTATTTGATAAAAGTTTGCGTCAGGATTTTGATAAAGTCGGTGGCTTTCAAGGTTTCATGAAAGGTGAAGATCTACATGAGCGCCAAGCCTTGTTCTTTTCCAGCTGTTTTTCTGTGATGGGACATATTGCGAAGTCTAATGGTCGAGTCAGCGAAATCCACATTCAAGCTGCGTCTGCGTTTATGAGCGAAATGGGCTTGCAGGGTGAAGAGCGAAAAGAAGCACAACATGCGTTTACTGCGGGAAAAAGCAGTGACTTTTCGATAAAAGAAGCGGTTACCGATTTTAAAGAAGCTTTTGCCAGACGCTATGACTTGAGGCAGCTGTTTTTAGAGATTCAAATTCAAATGGCATTTTGTGATGGTCATGTGTCTGATGCGGAGAAGGCCTTACTTAAACAGGTGAGCAAGTATTTAGGCTTTGCAGAAACACACTTTTTATTCCTGCTAAAACGCTACCAAGCAGAATTTGAGTTTCGCCGCTCACAGGCGTCGGGGAGATCGCAACATCAATACCAGCAACATGGCGGCCGTCAACCAGCATCACAAGATAATGGCTTAAGCCGTGCTAAAGCTTTGGCTGTACTGGGATTGAGTGAAGAGGCAAATGAGCGTGATATCAAAAAAGCTTACCGCAAACTGATGTCGCAGCATCACCCTGACAAATTGGTGTCTCAGGGATTACCTAAGCATATGATGGAAGTTGCAAAGCGTAAAAGCCAAGATATTCAGTCTGCCTATGAATATTTAAAAAAGAGCTAACTTGAAACACTATAAGGCGCGTAAAAAGCCGAGTAACTCCTTTCTGAGCCTTTGATGTTGGAGCGGATCGGTTTTTTCTCCAAAAAGCTCCCGTTGGCGATAATCAAATTTACTGTTTTTTCTCGCCCAGCGCGCTCTGTCCGGCGTATTGTCGACCACAATAGGATTGTCAAAACTGTAGTAAACATCCAGTAAAGCAGGGCTTATTAGAGAAAGGTTGGATGCTAAGTGCTTTTGCCGCGTTGCATTAGGCAGTTGTGGGCTAACAACGGCAAAGGCATCGATACGTAGATTGGGCAGAGTAGCTAAGTGCTCACCGAATAAACCTGCGCTATTACCAAATGCGACAACCACCAACTTTTCTGTTTGAGTCATGGACAGGGTGTTGTAAAGCACCTCAAAGCGGCTGATCAGGGCCATTTTATATTCGTCGAGATTAGATTCTGAAATGGGTGCAAGCGTTTGCTGAGCCGGTTTTTCAGCATCGGGGAGCGCGATGTCTTGCTCTAGCAGACTTGGTGCATAAGAAAGGTCCGGCGGAGTAAGGGTATAGGTGTCGTAGCCATCATCGCTTAAGCGCTTTGCAAGAAAGCTTATGCCGCTGTTATTGAGCGGTGGAGTTTGCATGTCTGGTAATAAGATCACGATGCCTTCACGAGCAGCTGCCATATATTCTTGATGAAATACATAAAAGCTTTCGTTTTCGCTTTCCAGTTTCATCAGTTGCGATGGCTCGTAGAAGCGATTAGCGTCTTGCTGATAAAGAGAACCAAGTGGTGCTGCGTCAATATGTTCTGCTGCAAAAGTCGTCGCGGGTAAAGCGGTAACAAGTAATAAAAGCGTTCTGATGATCATGGTACAAGCGCGTAAAATATCATAATTGGTTATCGACCAGTTAAGTGAAAGCTTTAGCTGTCGCTATTTTTTAGCGTTTTAAGTTAAACTGCTCGGCAGTGGAAATGAAAGGAGAAATTTGTGCAGTATAAAGATAGCAAACGAGACTATCTCTTTATGTTTTTAAAAGGGGCCGGAATGGGGGCTGCGGATGTTGTCCCTGGCGTTTCTGGCGGTACTATCGCTTTTATTACCGGTATCTATGCACGTTTTTTAAATGCCATCAAAAGTGTGAACTTACAGGCTTTGAGCACATTGCGTCGTGACGGCCTAAAAGCAACGTGGCAGTACATTGATGGTAGCTTTTTACTGGCGGTATTTTCTGGTTTGCTCATCAGTGCAGCGTCTTTGGCGAAGGTGATCACTTATTTATTGGAAGCACACCAAACACTGGTATGGTCATTTTTCTTTGGTCTTATCGTCGCTTCTTTTATCTATGTTGCAAAACAGGTCTCTCATTGGAACGGCCAAAATATTATCGCCTGCGCAGTTGGAGCTATCGTAGCCTTTGCTATTACTTCTCTTTCACCAGCTGAAGCGCAAGCATCTCATTGGATGTTTTTTATCTCAGGTGCTATTGCCATTTGCGCGATGATCTTACCTGGGATCTCAGGGAGCTTTATCCTGCTGTTATTGGGTATGTATGGCCATGTACTCAGTGCGGTGAACCAGCTTGAATTTGGCTTAGTGAGTCTATTCTTACTAGGTTGTATTGTGGGGTTAATGTCGTTTTCGCGTCTACTCAGCTGGCTATTGGCGCACTATCAGCAAGTAACGTTTTCGCTACTAGCTGGCTTTTTACTTGGCTCGCTTAATTTATTGTGGCCTTGGAAACAAGTGCTTACGACTTACGTGAATTCCAGTGGTATAGAAAAGCCATTGAGTCAGGCCAATATTTTGCCAGCACAATACAGTACGCTGTATGGTCAAGACCCGAATACGTTGGCATGTATTGCGCTTGCCATTGCAGGCCTTGCGCTGATCTTAACCATTGAAAAGATAAGCGAAAAATATTAATAAAATAGACATCTAGAACAATAGACACGCGTTGAGCTTACGTGTCTATTGTTCTAAACCACCCAGTCACAGAAAGTCGCGGCGCTTTTGTAAATGGCGCGACGTAAGTCACAGAATGAATTTTACTTACATCAAAAACCACCAGTGAATTGAACTTAGGTGCATAACTTTTAGTGGGTGTGCCATCACGTTCAAAAAACTGCAATAGCCCGCCCCAGTCAGGGTGCCAACTTTTGCTTAGGCTAAGTACATAGGCATAAACCCGGCCCTCAGCTTCAACAATATCATTATGTCGCGTTAAATACTGACCACCAATAAATCGTGTTGCTTGGGCAGAGGTACGGATAATGTTCTGTCCAGATATCGCGGAAAAGCAGGACTGTACAGCGCTACTATTGAGGTTATTGTAGAGCTTTTTCAGCGCGTCAGGGCTCGTCGATTCTATGGAGTGGCGGCCATACATAAAACCAACGCCACGTGATGCATAGCTATGTATATCTTCGAGCAAGGCTTGCTGCTCTTGCGGTGTTAAGGCAAGAATATCACTGTCTTTGACTGATTTTGCTGCCCCGTTATGAAAAAGTGCGAGTTGGTAGTCTAGGTTACAGAGGCACTCATGTAGTTGTTGAGCGTTTGTATCGTCTAGAATATTTTCAATCCGTGCAAAGCCTTCGTTGCTCAATTTTTGCTGTAATTCAATTTGTTGTTGCTGCGAAAGTTGAAGCATAAATACCTACTGCTGATGTATGGGCCTGTTTGTAATATTGTAAACAGTCTGCCTTAGACTTCAGTCCAATGCTGATTATTTTTTATCTATGCTAAAGTGAGTTTGGCTAAAATGCCATCCCTCTGCACTCATCGATAGGCAAAAAAATGAAAATCAATGGACTACTGCTATTCTGTTGCGCATGGGTCATATCCGTGATCCCATCACCAGCCTTGGCGGCTCAAGGCACTTTAGATCTTACCAGCTCGACACTCGGCTTGGTTTGTATTGTTGTCTTCGTTTTAGCATACGCACTTGTAATGCTCGAAGAAAAACTCCATATGCGAAAATCAAAGCCAGTGCTCGTGGCGGCAGGCGTCATTTGGCTCATGATTGGGGCGTATTACGTCAATCAGGGGCAACCCGATGTTACCGAGCATGCATTTCGGCACAATTTGTTAGAATTTGCGGAGCTGATGTTGTTCTTGCTGGTTGCGATGACTTATATCAACGCACTAGAGGAACGCCGCCTTTTTGATGCGCTACGAGCGTGGATGATCCAAAAGGGTTTTAGCTATAAGAATCTCTTTTGGATCACTGGGTTTTTATCCTTTTTTATCTCTCCAATTGCAGACAACCTAACCACAGCCTTACTGATGTGTGCCGTGGTGATGAAGGTGGCTGAAGGTGACAAAGAGTTTATCAATTTAAGCTGTATCAATATTGTGATAGCAGCCAATGCAGGCGGTGCATTCAGCCCCTTTGGTGACATTACCACTTTGATGGTATGGCAAGCTGGTATGGTACATTTCAGCGAATTTTTAGCGCTATTTGTTCCTTCACTGGTCAATTACATCGTACCAGCACTCGTAATGAGTTATTTTGTGGCGGATAGAAAGCCCAGTGCAGTTTACGAAAGAGTAGAGCTTAAACGCGGCGCTTTGAGAATTTTAACTTTGTTCCTACTGACTGTCGCAACCGCTGTGCTTTCACACAGCTTGCTGCATTTACCACCGGTTCTTGGCATGATGATGGGCTTGGGCTACCTACAGTTTTTTGGTTACTTCCTAAGAATGACATTGCCTGGGTCATTAGCAAGAAAGCGAGCGATGGCCGAGAGAGAAGGGGATCAAGAGCGTCTAGAGAAGTTAGGAAGTGTTGTGCCATTCGATGTGTTTAGCAAAGTTTCACGCGCTGAGTGGGATACCTTATTATTCTTCTACGGCATCGTTATGTGTGTTGGTGGTCTTGGGTTTCTCGGTTATTTAAGTTTAATGTCAGAGATATTATACGGTGAATGGTCTGCAACCTATGCCAACGTATTCTTAGGCATTATTTCTGCGGTCATCGATAACATTCCAGTGATGTTTGCCGTGCTGTCGATGCAACCTGAAATGTCACATGGCCATTGGTTGTTGATCACGCTTACGGCTGGGGTAGGGGGAAGTTTACTTTCTATTGGCTCTGCGGCAGGTGTTGCGCTTATGGGGCAAGCTAGAGGCTATTATACTTTTATGGGGCACTTAAAGTGGGCACCTGTGATCTTGCTTGGTTATATCGCGAGCATTTTATGTCACCTGTGGCTTAACGAATCTGCTTTTAGCGTGTTTGGCTAGCGCTTACACAAGGTGTAGTGAGAGTGAATAATCAATATGTGCTTCACTCTCACTGCTTTTATTGCTCGGCGAGGTAATGCCGATAACGTTGTACCCATTCCTGTGATACTGGTTTATCCATATTCAGCACCTTCTCGACTTCAGTAATTACAATTGCACCATGTATTTTTCCTACCATAACGGGCGTCGCAGCATCATTGCTTGCTTTGATGCTGCCATTAATCACTTCCACGGCCGCTACTCCTAATTCCGTGGCGAGCATTCTATCTTCAACAGATGGTGCCCCACCTCGTTGAATATGGCCTAACACGCAAAGTGCACAATTGATATCGTCATTGCTATTTAACTCTGTCTTAAGCGCTTGAGCGCCGCCTGGCCATAAATTTTCGGCCAGTATTATCAAAAAGCTACCGTGTTGATGTTGTTGCTCTATGGCATTTTTGAGATGAGCTAAGACCTGAGAGGTATTCTCTACCGTGCAATTTTCAAATGAAATGATAGCCTCAGCACCTGTCGCAATACCTACATGGTAAGCAATATGCCCGTTATGACGACCCATCACCTCGGTGATAAAAACTCGCTCAAAGGCATTTGCGGTATCACGGATTTTATCTATTGCGGAGGTGGCAGTATTGATGGCTGTGGAAAAGCCAATGGTGTTGTCACACCCTGAAAGGTCGTTATCTATAGTACCGGGAATACCAATTAGCTGACCTTGCCAGTGAGCTGCCAGCGCCTGCATTCCCCTAAACGAGCCGTCACCACCAATCACAATAAGTACGTCAATATGGAGCTTTCTCAGGGCATTTGCTGCTTGCAGCACGCCTGAGGGTTCTAGCATCGCAGGGCAGCGGGCACTTTTTAGAATTGTGCCACCAAGTTGGGTGATATCGGTGACGGAAACCGCACTTAGCTCGGTGTACTCTTGATTAATTAGACCATTGTAACCATGAAAAAAGCCAAAGCACTGAAATCCAGACCTCAGGGCACTTAACGTGATAGCTCTAATCGCTGAGTTCATCCCCGGCGCATCACCGCCACTTGTCAATACTGCTATCCTTTTCGTCATGTCGTCACTCTAACATTGCTTGGTTATTCTTTTTGTATACTATCAGAGTGATTTGAAGACAAGTTGATCGACATTAAATATAGAGATTAAGTGCGAGGATATATATAGAAAGGTAAAACGGCATTTAGGTTTACCTAAATGCCGTTTTAATTAACGCTGCGTGACTTTGCTAGCAAGTTCTTCACGTTGTGCGGTCGGTAGGTTATCCACGACGATTTGATAAGAATCATCGATCATTTTCTTTATTTCGTCTTCTGGAATAGTGCCATCTAAGATGACTGTATTCCAAAGACGCTTATTCATGTGATAACCAGGCACAACAGACGAATACTTATCTCTAAGCAATAATGCTTCGTCAGGGTCGCATTTTACATTTAACCACCAAACAGGTTCACCATTTTCATTTACTTGCCCCTCTTTCCCCTCAGTCAGAGTTGCAAACATTTTATGTTGAACTTTGTACACATCTACGTCTTGCGCAAAAGGCTTAGTGATAAAGGTTGCAGGCTTGGCCTGCAAATATTCATGTACGCTTTTCTGATCCATAGCCCGTGTCCTTGAAGTAACAGTTAATACTACATGAGAGTAAGTTTAGCAGCTCTTGTGATAATACTGTAATCGTCTATCAGTAAAAACTATCAGAAAGTCTATACTATGGCGTTATAACGCAGACAATTATTGAATAACTGACCGTTTTATATCGGTTTAACTCACAGTTGACGATTAAAATAAGTACAGTGTGTAAAAGCACTAAAATTTCAGTCGTCTACAATATTAGAAAAGCTAACTTTTAATTTCCAGTTAAGGACAAAGTCTGCTCAACACAGTACGCTAAAAATACACTCATAACCTAAGTGGACTAAGCTAGGAAATCATTGGCATTTGACCGTAAAAAATTTCCCACTTGTCTCTATTTCCCAAATTAGGAAAGTTACGGCATAACACCCCTTGTGCAATGCTATACCTCTAAACAGTCCGCTATTAAATTAAATAATACAAAAATATGCAACAATAATTTCTTCATTGATTAAATATTGAACGTTGTGTAGACTCATCGCCCGCATTAGTAAATAGTATCGAAATGTGATGTTTCTTTCCCAATAAAGAATGTTTTAGTTTTCTTTTTGAATTAAAAAACCGAGGTGTATCAGTGGCTTTTGGAATTATTTCAGCTTTATGTGCGATGGCAATGTATCTTCAAACTCTGTGGACTGGAATGCCGAGAAAACGCTGGTTAAGTTTGGCTTTAGTGGCAGGTCCCGCGGCGCTGGTTCTTTTTCGAGTGCACTATCGCAGAGCGTGGATGCGTCGATGCGCAAATTTAGTTAGTTGGAAAGCATAAACGTAGTTAGGTCAAATGAAATAAGGCTATTGTACGAGCTGTAGGTTTGGTTTTTCACTCGGGGTGTGTTGCTTTAAAAATTGCTCAAATTCATTGCTTGAAAGCGGTTTTGAATAGTAATAGCCCTGAACTGTTTGGCAGTTTAACTGTTCTAAAATATTGAGTTGCTCTTCATTTTCAACACCTTCTGCGACAACATGAAGGTCTAAGTTGTGCGCGATAGTGACAATAGAGTCCACCATGTTTCTGCCGCGCTCGTTACCCATGTCATCGATAAATGCCTTATCGACCTTGAGTGTATTCAGTGGAAATTGCTTGAGATAAGCCAGTGATGAATAACCAGTACCAAAGTCATCCATGGCTAAGTGTATTCCTCTAGCACTGAGGGAGCGCATTATTGAAATTGCTTCTTTTGGATCGTCCATCACCGTTCCTTCTGTGATTTCTAACTCAAGAAAATAAGAAGGAAGTTGATTTTTTTGCAAGATAATGTCGATACGAGTGGTCAAATCCGGCAAGCTAAACTGCTTTGCTGATAAATTCACCGCAACTCTGCCATTAAACAATCCTTTATCAATCCAGCGCTTCACATCACGGCATGCTTTGTCTAAAACGACCTCTCCAATTTCGATGATCTGTCCAGTTTCTTCTGCGATGGGGATAAATACACCAGGACTTATCACCCCCTTTTTTGGGGTAATGAAACGTACTAACGCTTCCATACCAACCAGTTCGCCGGTTTTAATGTTCATTTTTGGCTGATAGTAGACAACAAAGTGATCCTCTTTGAGGCCATAACGCATTAAGTTTTCTATTTGCAGACGTTTAACCGCTTGCTCATTCATTGAATCATTAAAGAATAAATAATGGTTACCCTTTTGCTTGGCATGATACATAGCGGTATCTGCATTTTTCAGCAGGCTTTCAGGAGACTTACCATCTTCAGGGCATAGTACAATCCCAACAGAAGAGGTGATCACTAACTCGTGGTTAGCAATTTTAAAAGGCGTAGCAATCGCAGCTAGAAACTGTTTTGCAGTACGTGTAATAGTGTGAATATCATTGGTGCCTGAAATTACCAATGCAAACTCATCACCACCCAGCCGGTAAAAGGTATCTTGTTGGCGAGCAAGTTTATTTAGCCGCATTGCTAGTTTTGCTAGTAGCGTATCACCTAACTGGTGGCCCAGCGAATCGTTGATCTTTTTAAAGTTATCTAAGTCGAAGACAAGTAGGGCATGATGCGCCCCTTGTAACGATAGCTTTTGTAGATTGGTAAAGAACAGGTTGCGATTGGGGAGACCTGTCGTACGATCGCGATTTGATAAATTGTGGAGTTGTGATTCTGCTTTCTTACGTTCGGTTAAATCTGAGTAAACAACCACATAGTTGCTGATCTGGCCGTGATTATTTTTAATCTCGTCAATCGTAATTTCTATAGGCAAGAGTACGTCTGCTGCATTACGAAGTTTGAGTTCTTCTTGCCAATGCTCTGTTTGCTTTAGCTGAGCTTTTACTTGGGCGACAAACTTCTGATCATAACCCGGTAAGTTAAAGTGCTTATTCAGATAATGTTCCCGTTGACCACCAAATAGCTTCAAGTAGCTTGGATTTAGGTCGACTAAATTATAATGTTTGTCGTAAATTGCGATTGCGTCAGTAAGTGATTCAACACATTTTGCAAACAGATTTAACCTTTCTTCGGTACTCTTGAAGTGACTAATATCGCGAACCGTACCTGTCATTCTTAAGGGGTTGAGGTTGGCATCTTTCTCGATAATTTTGCCTCGGTCTAACACCCAATGATACTGACCTAGTTCATCTTTAATACGATAGCTTGCTTCAAAGAAAGGTGTCTTTTCTGCGAAATGCTGTTTCATCAGCTTTTCAACGATTAATAGGTCTTGCGGATGGATCCTATGCTGGTTGGGGATGATGCTGCCAGGCTTGGCAGAGTTCATGCCGTATTTGTCGTTGATCCGAACAATCTCACCTGATTGAATATTCCAGTCCCATAGTGTATCGCCACTGCCTTCAATCGTACTTTTAAATCGTTGTTCTGAGTGCTTAAGTTGAAGAGTGGACTTTTTGAGTTGGTGATTCGACCAAACTAAGTAAGGAATGCTGAGCAGAGCAATCACGCATGGTACAAGCCAGGCTAACTGGGCACCAGTTAATACACTTGCTTCACTGGCGTAAGTTACATGCGGAGTCAGTGATAAAAGTAGTGCATTGATTGTTATTGTTTTTATTTTTAGGCTCATATTATGCGTAATTCATAACTGCGATCTCTAATCTAAATCAAGCCATTGTAGTAGTCAAAAGGAAAACGTTGATTAAGGGTAAATTCAGGTTAATTGCGGTTTTTCACAACAGCGAAACAAAGTTTCAGATGAAATTCATTGCGCTAACGAATATGGTTGCGCATTTTTTGAGCTTTAGTTGAGACTTATATGGATGCGCTAGGTGAGGAAAGTCTTATTAGGTATCTGAAAACTTGATAAGCGCTCCTTGCTTACACTAAAGCATTAATTGCACTTTAAAATCAATCGTGGAGCATTTGGTTCTAGCATCTTATCTATATAGGCAAGGATGTCTTCTAGTTCCAAATCGGCCAAAGCCTGGATTAATCTTTGTTGCATATCAAACTGGTGAAAGTCATTGGTAATTGAAATCCACAAACGCTGCGCTCTTAGCCTCAGGTTTTTGTCTTGCTCCGAAATATGTAACAACAAGCTTTCTTTAGAGCGCTGCCAACTTTTCTCATCTAACTGATGTAATTGCTTTGCAAATTGTTTAAGAAATATAGCATGCCTTGTAAGTAGGTGTTTACTATCAAAGTTGGGGGATTGAATATAAAAAGCGATACCCGCACGTGTATTGAATGGTGCATATCCAGCGCCAACCAAATAACCAAGTTGTTCCTTCGTTCTTAACTGTTCAAAGTAATCTTGATTTATGAGGTTATTAACCGCCATCATGGTGACTTTTTCTTCAACAGAATCGGTACGTGATTGAAAATATTCAATGAAGGCATAATCACTGCCTTCACGTTCGATATGTTGTTCCGTTAGTTGCGTCAACTCGTTTAAGGGACGTTTCAGATCTTCCAAGATTTCGCTGCTTGAAAACAGCCCGTGTACTGATGTTTTTAATTTTTCAGCATGTTTTAGTTGCCAATTACCATGCATAAAAGCTTTGACGTGAATGGCTGAAAAAAACTGCTTTCTGAATAATTGAAATTCGTTAAAGCTGGCACTTTTAAGTGCGCTGGCTAAATCTTCAGGACTTGGATTCCATGGCATCAAGTGAGCCCCAAGTCTGCTAAATAGTTCGCTCACTGGTTTATTCTTATTGTGATTTTTCCAGTGGCGGATAAGTTGCTTTTTATATTCTGCAAAGCGAGCTGCATGGATAGGTTGGTTCAGTAGCGCCTCGACTAGCTCTAAAACCAAGGTAATTTGATTACCTGTAAGTCCTGCAGTGTGCAGGGTTAAGCCTCCTTGATGAGAATTAATATGATAACTAAGGCCTGCCAATTCTGCGCTATAAAAACGCTCTGCAACAGCATCCATAAAGAGATCGGCAAACAGGCGAGATAGTGCCATATGTTTATGACAGGTGACGGACGGGGCGGAGTCTATTTCGAGATAAAAATGCCCCTTGGTAACTCTAAAAGTCAGATCTTGTTTAAACCAAAATTCAAATCCAGGCTGATCAGCAAGGCGGATCGGCGTATCTTGATCGCTCTCTACATCATGAAGTGGATTTTTCGCGCTAAGGTATGGATTAATTAATGGCAGCGACATTTGTGGCAAAGGCATATGCACATTATAAAGGGACTCAATCCAGTCTGTAGCTATCGGCGAGACACTATAAGGCGTGTTGTACCACTTGGCCTTTTTATTTACCTCTACATTAGGGTGGATAAGCACAAGGCGCATATTGGTAGGGCACAAATGCATCAGTAGTTTTTCGTGTTGCTCTTGAGAAAAGCCATCCATGCGATAATCACCATAGAGAAAATCTTCTTCCTCATAGTGGTGCATATTAACGCTGATTGAATTTACCCAGTCTAACATGCGGCCAACTTCTTGGTTATCGAACGCGATATCCAGTAAAGTACTTTTGTCTTGGTAAAGGCGTGGTAGTGCGGCGGTATTTTGCTTAATTAATGCTATGTACTCGAACAGCATTTCCACTATGTCTTCATAGTATTCAATCCCTTCATCGGTAAGTGCAAAACTGATGTTAAAGTCTCTGAAATTACTACCCGTGATCCCACCACCAGCCGATAGTGCATTGATCCAACCTTGTGACTTGAGGATAGAGTACAGCGAGCCTTTACCTTCATACCCTAACAAATGGGCTAAAAAGCTCACACTCTTATGGCGGTATAAATCTGTAGGGTTGGGCATAGCAAAACTGACAATGAGTTTTTGCATATGCTTTCGGGGTTTGATTTTTAACTCCAATTGCAAGTCGCATTCACGATACATCGGAACTTGTATCGCTGGTTTTTCTTCTTTGGAGCCAATTATTTTCGCAAACGGTAAACTGTAGGATTCCAAGGCTGTCAACGGTTGTGGTCCGGCAACAACTAGTGTCATCCACTGAGCTTTATAATACTTATTAAAAAATGTGCGTAATTCACGGGCTATATTGCCATTACGATCCGCGAGAGTGTCTCGCGTACCAACAGAAAACTTGGCGAATGGGTGTTTAGGATTGATGGTTTCTTTATGAACTTGATAGATGCGACGGCCATCATCTTTGACTTTCATTTTAAACTCAGCGTCAATCGCCTCTCGTTCTTTTTCTGTGTCGCTATCACTCAATAAAGGAGATACAAAGAATTGGCTAAAACGCGCTAATGCTTCATCTAATCGTTCGGCGTCACAGTCAAAGTAATAGCTTGAATGCTCAGTACCTGTCCATGCGTTGCTTTGACCACCATATTGACTAATAAATTGAGAAAACCCACCAGAGTCAGGGTGTTCAACAGTACCAAGAAACAGCATATGTTCTAAAAAGTGTGCCATCCCTTGGCGATCTTCAGGATCGTCAAAGTGACCAACATTAACGGTTAATGATACGGCGCACTTAGCGGTTGAATCGTCATTGATCAACAAGACTCTAAGACCATTGTCCAGTGTTAGTAATTGGTACTGCCGACTATCATTATTACTCAGTTTCAATATGCTGCTGCCGATAAATTAGTTAAAAGATAACTGAAGGTAATTAGAATTTCATTTCATGTTAATCCTTCATTTGTTTTAATATAGCGAACAAACCAGTGAGATAGCTACCGGTTTAGAAGAAAATAATATCCAGCTGCATATATTGAGAAGTCAGCAAGCATAAGATCCTCTGTTGTGAGTGGTACAAAAGGGAAAGACCATTAGCGACAATAGTTTAAATGCGGATCTCATCGCGCTTAAGTAAATATATGTAGGATGATATAAATAGAAGGTGCTGAACAGTATGAAGACTATCTTAATAATGCGTCATGGTGAGGCTGAACCTATGCAGGCTGATGATGCGAGTAGAAACTTAACCGAGCAGGGGCTAAAGCAAGCCAAGGATATGGGTCAGTGGTTGAAACAGTACTTTGAGATAGATGCTGCGCTTGTAAGCCCCTTCGTCAGAGCACAACAAACAGCGGAGCAAGTACTTGCACCTCAAACTCCCAAATTTATTGAAACCTGTTCAGACATAGTGCCGAGTGGTTCAGCACACACAGCTATCGATTATCTAGAAACGCTTATGTCTATGTATCCCGTATATCAAACTTGGATTTTGGTTGCACATATGCCGATTGTCAGCTATTTAGTCGATCGTTTGTGTCCTGATACGATGCCTATTTTCTCAACCGCAGCTGTTGCTATCATTGAGTACAATGAGCAAACAGGTCGAGCGGAGTTTACATCAATGCAGTTACCTTAAGCTTTTTATTCATAATTGGCATAGAAAGGCTAAAACTTCCCTTTAATCGGTCTAATGTCCTCTTTTTAATTTTGTTTGAACTTTATCATTACACCGGTGTCATATCATTGGCATTGCAATCATGGTTTCCGATATGGCCAATACGTTTGTTTGGGCGCAAATTTGTATTGTTTAGGTAACCGGCACAGTTTCGACCGCTGTGTTATGGTTCTGTTATCGGTAAAGGTGGTTTTTTGGAACTTATATACTATTAAGTTTAAAGGACAATTGTCCGCTTTTTTGTGTTTTTTGTTGCTAAATGTTGTAAACTGTCAGCTAACGTCGCTGAAAGTTGCAAAAAAATTGATTTTTTAGTTCGGTTTATAAAGCAAAGTAGAAATTACCTGCTATAATTACCGCCGTCTCGTTCAGCCTTACAAAGTTGTATCGCACTCTCGACTGTAAGGTCCGCGTTATTATATTCAAATCGCGAAAAATTGAACGTTCACGCCTAAGTGAAACGGCGCCCAAATTTTAAACCGTTGAACAAAGAGTGCACTAAAAGGTCGAAAACCAACATGAAAGCAATGAAAAGATCTACGTTAGCTACCCTTATTAATGCTACGTTGTTCTCTGCTGTGGCAGGTACTTCATTTTCTGCACTTGCTGAAGAAGAGCAAGCCAAAAAAAATCAACTAGAAGTTATTCAAATTACCGCACGTAAACGTGTTGAAAACGCACAAGAAGTACCTGTGTCTGTTTCAGCGCTTCAAGGTGATAACTTGAATGCTTACAGCTCAGCGGGTATGGACATTCGCTTTATGAATGCGAAGATCCCAAGTTTATCGGTAGAATCTTCGTTTGGTCGTACTTTCCCACGTTTTTATGTACGTGGATTAGGTAACACAGACTTCGATCTAAATGCTTCTCAACCTGTATCTTTGGTTGTTGATGAAGTGGTTCAAGAAAACCCTATTCTAAAAGGCTTCCCTGTATTCGATATTGCACGTATTGAAGTATTACGAGGTCCTCAGGGCACGCTATTTGGTCGCAATACGCCAGCAGGTCTTGTTAAATTTGACACAGTTAGACCAAGCCAAGAGTTTGATGGCTATGCTGCTGTTTCTTATGGTAGCCGCGGTGCGGTAGACTTTGAAGGCGCAGTAGGCGGCTCAGTAACTGATCGTGTATCAACGCGTATTTCTGCATTGTGGCAGGAACAAGAAGACTATATCGATGTAAAAGCGCCGGGTTTCGAAAAAGAAGATTCTCTAGGTGGTTACAGCGAGCAAGCCGTTCGTGTTCAATTCCTATATGAAGGCGATGATTTTAACGGCCTACTTAACTACCACTACCGTGATTTAGATGGTCGCCCAATTGCATTTCGCGCAAATTTAATTGAAGCTGGCACAAACAACATTAACCCATTGTATGACAACGATGTGGTATATCACGATGCAGCCTCTCGCTCAACGCAACAGGTTGAAACTCAAGGTTTGAGTCTAAAGCTTGAGTGGGATTTACCTGAGCATACTGTAACGTCAATTACTGCTTGGGAAAGTGCTGAAATCTATTCTCGTGCAGACGTTGACGGTGGTTACGGCCCAAATAATGCTGGCGTTTCAGGTCCTGGTTTGATTATTTTCACTTCTGAAACAGCTGATGTTATTCCTGAGCACAACCAGTATACGCAAGAACTTCGTTTATCAAGCAACTTTTCAGGCGACTATAACTATCAGGTAGGTCTCTTCTTATTTGAAGAAGATCTCATGATTGAAAGCTATAGCTTCGATACGAATGGCTATGATGCCGCGTATGCCCAGTATGGCGTGCAAAACGGTTACGCTTACCAAGATCAAGATACATCAGCATGGGCGGTATTCGGCTCTTTTGATTACACCGTATCTGATGACTTAAAAGTAACAGCTGGTTTGCGTTATTCTGACGATGAGAAAGAGTTTTACGCTAAACGTACTAAAAACCCAACACCTTGGAATGGCTCTCCTGATGTACTTGATGGTACCGCTAACCCAAGCGATAGCCATGTAAGCTGGGATTTAAGTGCCACTTACAAGCTAACTGATGACGTAAACTTGTTTGGTCGTCTTGCTAACGGCTTCCGTGCTCCAAGTGTTCAAGGCCGTATTTTGTTCGGTGATGAAGTAACTGTTGCTAAGTCAGAAACTACCAACTCGATTGAAGCTGGTATTAAGTCAGACGTACTTGATGGCCAAGGTCGTGTAAACGCGACGGTATTCTACTATCAGATGGACGACCAACAGCTAACGGCTGTAGGTGGCGGCTCAAACTTCAACCGCTTAGTGAATGCTGATAAAACAACAGGTTATGGTTTCGAACTTGATACAGAGTGGGTGTTAACGGATGAGCTAAATGCAACGTTTAACCTAAGCTATAACAAAACTGAGTTGGAAGATAAAAACTTAGCAGTTGCGGTTTGTGCACAGTGTACCGTTACAGATCCGACCTATATGGTTGAGGGCGCTAACGGCCCAGAGGCCCGAGCAATTTTGGATGGTAATAGCCTACCTCACGCTCCTGAGTGGATCGCAAACGCAACACTTCGCTACACCAAAGAGTTAGAAGGCGGCGAGTTCTTTGTATATGGTGATATGTCTTACCGTAGTGAAGTAGACTTCTTCTTATACAAATCAGTAGAATTTGAAGGTGAAGCGTTGTTTGAAACAGGTCTTCGTGCTGGTTATATGTGGTCTGAAGGCGATAACGAATATGAAGTATCTGCTTTTGTTCGTAATCTATTTGACGAGCAAGTGGTTATCGGTGGTGTAGATTTCAATAACAACACAGGTATGCTAAATGAAGCGCGCTTCATTGGTGCTGAATTCAAGGTGAAATTCTTCTAATTCACGCTACAGTGATTATAATAGAGTATCTAAAGCCCGCATTAAGCGGGCTTTTTAATGAAATTTTTATGTTAGGAGTGGATATGTCAGGTTTTTGGAATTATCGAGTGATATATTGTGAAGCAACAAAAGACGAAGCGGCTTTATATCAAATCCATGAAGTGGAATATAACTTAAATGGTAAGGTAACGAATTGGTCTGAAACGGGGGCTGCACCCTTTGGTCGTTCGATGGAAGAGTTGCAAGCGGACGCTGATAGACTGAAGTCAGCTTTCGATAAGCCAGTTCTAAAAGTGATTAGACAGCCACGAGGCTATACATTAGTTGAAGTTGATAGCGGTGAAGAAGCCACAGCTGAGCCACCAGCAGGGATCAATGGTTAATTAATACAACCAATTTAAGGAGTGTAAATGCGTTTTCGGGCAGTTTTATTTGATTTTGACGGTACATTAGTTGACTCAGAAGCACTCCATTACCAAAGTTGGATGAAGGTGTTAGCCCCGTATCAGATTACTTATACGGAGCATGACTTTTGTGATGAGTTTTCGGGTGTACCAACGCTTAAAGCCGCGTATATACTCAAAGAAAGACACCAACTTGCGCCTTCTGCCCGCGATTTATGTGATGAAAAAAATGTCGTCTTTGTCGCAACCGCTGCGGAAGTTCTCCCTAGATTGATGCATTTTGCAAAGCAAGTCGTTGAATTAACCTCAATGCGTTGTCCAATCGCACTCGTAACAGGAAGTAGCAAAGCGGAAGCGCTTCCTGTTTTACAACACTATCGGTTATTAGAGTTATTTTCTGTCATTGTGTGCAAAGACGATGTCGAACAGCCGAAGCCTCATCCAGAACCTTATCGCAAGGCGCTCGCTGCGCTAAACATTGCGCCACACGAAGCGGTGGCAATAGAAGACACCTGCACAGGACTAACCTCCGCCAAGGAAGCTGGGTTAACTGCGATTGTCGTACCAAATATACACTCTAATAAACAAGATTTAAGTCTTGCCGATCATTCATTTACCGATCTCGAAGCGGTTTTTGACTGGCTTTGCCCTGAAAGGTAATAGCAATTGGTATAAACAGGGACTGTTAGTCAAAGCTATTCGATTTTACAAACGTCGATTCTTATGCAATCTTTAAGCATGAAATTTGTTAATTTTTTATATCAGTGACTCTAAACGGCTCAAGAGTATGCCAATCGGTATTAGTACAGGGCACTGGTATTAACTATCCACTGCAAAGGATTATGCTATGCGATATGTACCATTCTTGTTCTGTCTATTATTAGGTTTTTCCAATCTCCTTTATGGAAATGAAACCCACACAAAAATCCAGCTCGCTTCGGTATATCAAGGCGACGAAGATATTTCTAATTATCTTGTTAGTGAAAAATTCGATGGTGTTAGGGCCATTTGGGATGGCTCGCAACTGCGTACGCGTGGCGGTCACTTAATTAAGGCGCCAGACTGGTTTACGCAAGGGCTACCTGATACATGGTTAGACGGTGAGTTGTGGGCTGGGTACAATAACTTCGCTTTTGTGAGCGCGATAGCAAGACGCCATTCGCCTAATAATGAACACTGGCGTCAAGTGACTTATTATGTATTTGATGCGCCAAATTCTACAGAAATATTCTCTCAGCGTCATGAGCGTTACTTAAGCCTACTAAGCCATATTGAGTTATCACACATTAAACCCGTCAAGCAGCTATCATTTGGCTCCGTTGATGAGCTAAACGACTATTATCATGGTGTCTTAAAGCGAGGCGGTGAAGGGGTTATTTTGCATGCTAAAAATGCCAAGCACGAAGATGGAAGAACAACCAACGTACTAAAATACAAGCCGTACCTTGATGACGAAGCCATCGTGATTAAGCATTTACCCGGTAAGGGAAAGTACCAAGGGATGATGGGATCGCTATTGGTGAGAGATGAACAAGGTATGGAGTTTAAAGTTGGGTCGGGGTTTAGCGACGAAGAGCGCGCATCACCACCACCGATTGGTAGCCAAATTACCTATCGATATCAAGGATATACTAAGTTTGGTAAACCGCGTTTCGCGCGATTTTTAAGAGTAAGGCCAAAATTATAGAATGGCACTACTGCTGCAAAGAAAACTTGGGGATTTTTAGACGATAGCGAGCACTACGGCTCGCTATCAAAAGCGCAATGGGCTTATTCTGCACGGCCCATGAACTTAGATTCAGCAGTGTTGATCTTAATTTTATCACCGCTTGAAATATGCTCAGGAACTTGAACAACAAGGCCTGTCGTTAATGTCGCTGGCTTTGTTCTAGCACTTGCAGATGCACCTTTGATTGAAGGTGAAGTATCTTCAATCACAAGCTCTACGCTTGAAGGCAAGTCGATAGAAACAGGCATGCCCTGAACCACGACGATAGATAAACCTTTCGTTGATTCATCGATAAATAGCAATTGCTCAGCAATAGACTCTTTATTTAGGTGGTATGGCGTGTAATCTTCATCATCCATAAACACATATTCATCACCATCTACATATGAAAGCATTGCAGGGCGGCGGTTAAGATCTGCAAGTGTCAGCATCTCTTCCGCTTTAAAAGTTTCATCTACTTTAGAGTTATCTACTACATCGTACATACGCATACGGTATAGGCTACCACCAGCGCGACCTTGTGGTACTGAGCGCTCAATGTCACGAACAATCATTACGCGGCCGTTATACTCGATCGCGGCATGTTTTTTTATTTCACTTGCCTTTGGCATAGCTTAATTCCTAATACAAATAAAGTTGGCACAATATAATCATTTTTCGGCTTTTTGGCGAGTTTCAAAACTCATTCTAAGCTTTAAATACCGTATAAAGTCGTCATATCTGAGTACTTGATCCCAAAGTGCTGGTCAAACCAACGGTTGATATAATCATGCTCGGGCTCAAGCTTGGCACAGCGTAGAATATTTTCACCTTTATTGGTGCCAAGTGCCTGTCCACAGTAATTTTGCTTCCAAGTCAGCGTAAGATCTTGAGAGAACTTTTTGAGTAATTCGTCAAAGGTCTTTTCTGTTATCTGTGAAAGATTAAGAAAGTCGGGAGACAGCGGTGTGATATCAAGTTGCTCAAAATCAGCCTGATGTGCACGTGTTTTATTATGCTTACTATCGCTTGCACTGCCTTTGATATAACGATGGGCTAAACTCGCCTCATAATTAACATTGATATCAAATTTCTCATCATAGATGGTCACCGGATAAGTAAATTCTCGTGTGACTTCGACAGTGTGTGTGTTATTTGAATTATTTGGGTCTGGTCGTTCAACTTCCTGCTGATAATGCTTACGCTGAATATATTGGTTGCTATTGCGGTAATAGTCCGCATCAACGTATAGTTCTAATGAAAGCTGTTTACTGCCTTCGCTATCAAACCAGAGGCTATTATTAAATGCCGTATTTAGGCTTGAGATAAATGCACTGTATTGTCCTCTGATTGAGTTGCCAAAGCGCAAGCCAATATCAACACGATCTCTTATGTTCATTGCAAAATAACGACTTTTATCTTGGTTATCTACACGTAAACGCTTTGGAGTTTGCCACGCTAAACAGTATTTTTCCGTAAAACTTTTTAAATAGAAGCGCTGTCCGCTGACTTGTCCTGCAATTTCATCACACTTTTTCTGCGCTTGCGTTCTTAGCGTGTCATAGTGGGTGCTCATGGCGCTTGCTAATTGCGCATTGCTGATCAGATGGCGATAATTATGTTCAAACAGCTTAAACTTGTCGGGATAGGGCGTGTTTGATAGCGAGCGGGCTTCGTCGAGTAGCCATTGCCTCACGTAATCCAGCTCTTCTCTTTGGGTATTTGCCATTGCGCCATTCGGTTTCATTTGCCATTGAGCTTGGTTTTTTACGATTTCTTCTAGCCTAGTTGCAGCTGCGGTGTAGTTATTTGCCAAACGCAGCATACGGACATCGATAAGACCTTTATCTATAAGCTTATCTCGCGCCAGTGTTAAACCTTGTTTCGCTTCAAGATCCTCAGGGTCTTCCGCGAGTGCTTGTGAATAGTATTCAGCAGCTTGGCGGTACATTCCTGCTTCGTAAAGTTTATTACCTTTATAAACCAGCGATTTACAGCCGCTAATAGCAGCCAATATTGCAATGATGATGGCGGTTTTCTTGATCATAATATCATTCCATTCGCGCAAAAAGTTCCATAAGCACAGTTATTGATTTTAGTATCCATTCGCTTCAATTACAGGCGCACCCGTTCCAAAGCTTTTAACTGGCTTATAATACAGGGTTCTGGCGAAATCTACATCACTGAATTGTTAAGATTTTGTTTTGGACAGCAATGCTCTGTGATTCGGTAAAACGTGATTTTTTCATAGTTAGTCTCCTGCTTTAATGATTGCAGAAAACTCCAATTATGAATGTCTCATTTTATGGGAAGGTGACACCTTACTTTATATTCCCTTTTGGATATGCAGCATTAATAATATGCTTAATATGTAGGGATGTGCTGTGAGTACTGTCCAAGCCTAAGACGTGCTTAGTATGTTCTGTTTGGTCTTGTGGGGAGGAAGGTCTAAAGGAGCTGTGCGCTCCTTTCGCTATTTTGATTTTTGCCCAAATATATAGCCAAGAGTTGCTGATACAACATTCATCAATAAGGTGACAGTCTGAAAAGTAACACTGTTACTCATGTCTTTAGTGAAAACTAAAACGGCTATAGATGACAACATGAAAAAAAGAGTCAAGAAAACTACTGCCATTTTCGCGTTATCACCAGAACCGATAATTTTGCCAACAAAGCCGAGTTCCATCTGCTGAGTATTTAACTGGGTATCTGCTTTTAGCGCCTCTCTTTGATACTGAAATTGCTCTAGCTGCGGATTGCCAACCACATGAGTTTGTGAGTTGGCCTCTGCCTTTGAGTTTATGGACTTGAACTTCTCATCACTCATTAAATACTTTCTTCCTTAAATCGCATCTTTCATACTGATACTAACAGAATTTAGGAATTAGCGACCTCTTCCTTAGGTAACATTGCACTGAAATAATCAAAAATAACCTCATTAGGGATTTGAACGTTTCTAAAGTCTGGATATTTTTTCTTAACTGTATGCCAAGGGGCGCCTTCCAGATGCGTCATCTCAGATAGTTTTAACGCATCGTACTGACTGTAGCTGTTCCAAATTGCATCAATTAAGCTATGTAAATCACAATCAGTTTGTTTTGGCTTTGGTACAACATAGTTTTGTTGCTGCTGATCCCAAAGAGTTGCTCTGCTATAAATTGGAGCAGCTCCAAAATTACGAAACTCACTATAAACACTGCTAACAACAGGCCCGTAGTCCCAAGCTTCTATATACTCATCAATCAGAGGTTGATTCTTTATTGCTAAATACCATCCATGCGCATAATAGATCAGCTTTTGCAGCTTCATGGGAGTTAAGGTCGTGCCAGCTTGCTCAGCTTTATCTAAAAAAGCATTAGCAATAACTTTAGCGGGGTAACCCATAATGACTCTCCTAGTTACAATTTTCACTATTTGAAAACCGTTTTCATACACTAAAAATATCACAATAAGTGATAGTCTTCTATTTATAATAGGTCAATTTTGACCTATTAAGTTCCTTTAGTCTTTTTAACTTACCTTAGAAACGTTTCGAAACGCCTTTAAAGCGCTTTTCTCTTATAACAACACCCAACGCTAGCACTTGAACATGTAAAAACGCCTCAGAAGCCCTCTGAGGCGTTTTTTAGTTTTCGGTAAAATAGTTACTTAACACAGCCAAAATATCGGTTTCATCACCAGGGCTTACTCCCAGATATTGCCGCTGGTCTATTGCAGCAGGCCCTGGAACCATTTCTGGCAAACCACCAAAATTATAAATAGCAGCGTAAGGCTTGTTACTCCCAATTTGCGCCCAAAACGCGCCGCTATCTGCGGCAATACTGGCAGCTAGTCCGCCAGCGCTTACCTGTAGCATTTTCCCGCCAACACGTTTGAGGTTCTGTTTTAGGTCGTTTTCACTAAGAGCAAGCCATGGCTCACCCGTAACTGGACTGCGTTTTTCGGAAAAGGCGTCTTCCGTTGCGCCTTCCATGATGGCGGCTATCTCGTTCATTGGGTCGCTCAGGTCGTCAAAGCGCTGTGCTATTTGCTCAGGCGCCTTGGTTGCATCACCGCTTGTGAGTATTTCAATCCTAGTGGTCATACTGTAATCACTTGGCTGTTGGGTAATAATTGTTGCGGTGTACCCCGATAGGTAAGGGGTTGTCTGACAGTGATGTGAGTTCGATTCTCACCCTACCGCTATACCTCATACGACCCACAGCTAATAGCTGCATCAATGGTGTGCGTTTTAACCTTTAGTGCATTAATTAACCCGAGATCGGTTTAAGCCATCAGTTCATCAACAGAAATTGATGGTTTTTTCTTTGTGGCTGTATGCAATCAGCACACCTAAGACTGTTAATATCATTCCATGCAAACTTCTATGTCTTGAGTGCTCTAACTGCCAAATATTCTCTAGCTGGTCATTCACGGTTTCTATAATAAAGCGCTATTTCTCTACTCTTATGCAGAAGAATCAGCATTGGAATGGAGTAAGAGCGCCTCTCATGATTGGGTTAATAGCGTGGTTAATTCAAATCCATCAGGTATCCAGGAAAGTATTAAAGAAACTGTTCCGTCCAGTGTTTCTGGAATTGATTGGGGGCAGGTTGCTGTCAAAGCCTTAGTAGGTGCATTTATAGGTTTGATAATTGGTCTATTTGGGTGGATCAAAAATCGTGCAAAAAAAAGCTAACAGGTTCTGCTAGGGACAAAACTACGCTGCGCTTCGGTTTGCCCCAGAGCACGGTGTTTCAAAGAGAATTTAAGTGCAATTTCCAGAATTAGAAACATCTCGGTTAATTCTTAATAAGCTATCTAGAGATAACACTCTTGCTTTGTTAGCTATTTTTACGACGAAAACGCTGTTAAGTTTTATGATATTGAAGCATATAAAACTGAACATCAATCATTAGCGCTGATAGACTATTTTCAATAGTCGTTTTGCCGAAAGTAGGTAATCAATGAAACGCATGCTGATAATCTATCTATTTGCCTCATGGGGCTGTACCGGGTTAGCTTGGAGCAACGGCGCTATTCTTTTATGGGATGGTTTTGATAATCCAGAGTATCGGGTTATTACTTTCGCGGTCGCACTGCTTTTTGGCTTGATCGGTGGCACTGTTTTTGGGGTGGAAAGAAGCCTGCGTAGAATCTACCGATGTTCCGACAATATTTCAGAGGAGCAGGCGAGTTCAAAAGCTTCCAGTGCTTGGACATTACTCTATGTATGTCTTATTTTCGGAACGCTTCTGATAGGTGTGATAATGGGAAGCGGTTTAGTCGCGATCGTCGGAAGATTACAAAGTGGATTTCATATCTTTGGGTAAACACTAATGCAGATGTGTTCGATGTTCTAATAAGTAAGTGCTGACCAAAATGCTGTAAAACCGTTGAAGGATACCAGCAAAAGCGTTTTGCGCTTCTAGCAAGGTGCTAACACTATTCTTTTCTGATACACAGACAACCGGGTTTGATTAAATCTGACTAATCAAACCCGGAAGATAAAGCTAACCCTTGTTAAACCAAGAATTAAACCAAGATAAGGTTATGGCGCTAGTTTGTCTTGGGTGTTGGTATCAAAGTCGCTGGCGTCGTGCCTTTCATGAAGCTGCTCATGAGGTTCTCCCCATGTTTTATTTACCATTTTTCCACGTTTGACCGCTTCTCTTGAGGCGATGAGTCCAGCCCAGCGGATCACGTGTTCATAGCCATTGACGTCTAAAAACTCTGCCGCATCGTATAGGTGCCCTTGGGCTAGCACGCCATACCACGGCCAGATTGCCATATCAGCGATAGTGTATTCATCGCCACAAATATATTCTCTTGTGGCTAAATGTTGATTTAGTAAGTCCAGTTGGCGCTTCACCTCCATCGTGTAGCGGTTGATTGGATACTCGTAGTGCTCGGGTGCGTAGGCATAGAAGTGACCAAATCCACCACCAAGTAGTGGCGCAGCCCCCATTTGCCAAAATAACCAGTTGAGGCACTCTGTGCGTTTTGTAGGATCCTGAGGAATGAACTTTTGAAACTTTTCAGCTAAATAAAGCAAAATTGAGCCAGATTCAAAGATTTTGGTTGGTTCCTTGGTGCTGGTATCTAATAACGCGGGGATCTTAGAATTTGGATTAAGTGCAACAAACCCTGAGCTAAATTGCTCACCTTCCATGATATTAATTAAAAAGGCATCGTATTCTGCTTCTTTTACCCCGGCAGCTAAAAGCTCTTCTAGCAAGATAGTCACTTTCACGCCGTTTGGGGTCGCGAGGGAGTAGAGTTGTAACGGGTGTTTGCCTTGCGGTAGGGACTTTTCGAATCGTGCGCCTGCAGTAGGGCGGTTGATATTCGCGAATTTACTACCATCGCCACTTTGCCATGGCCACTGCCAAACTTTAGGTGGGGTATAACCCGATGTACTCATTTCATGAACTCCTTCTGTGACTGTCCAAATCCATTATAGAGTGTAGAAGTGAAATGGAAATGAACAAATTTCTGTGGTCACAGGTTTACCCGTTTTATCCAGATCTTAAGAGAGATCCGAACAAGCTATCAACAAAAGATGGGGGAGAGTAGTAGAATAAAAAATGCCGATCAAAAGACCGGCATTCTTGAATTGGTTGGTTGGGAGTTAAAACACAACAGTTTGTGTTGCTGAACAGGCCGCAGTGCTACCTTGTTCGCACACTTGGTAGCCGTAAGTACCGCCGCCTTTAACACTGATGCTGTCTGTATGACTATTATCATTGTTAGTTGTGACAATTTTACTACCGTTACGATAAATAATGCTTAAGCTGCACTGTGAAGCTGGTGGCGATGCTTCGTAGCCAGCAATAGCAAGAAAGGTAACGCTAGTAATAAGTGTAACGCGAGTTGAATAGGGGCATCCAATGCTAGTGGTTGCGTCATGGTTGCAAGTACCCCCGCGCCACTCATCTGTAATACCCCAATCAACGCTGAAGCCGTCCCAGCTTGTTTCGCAAACCCAGATAACGCTTTACCTGCCGCTGCTCCAATTGTAAATGCAAAGCCGACTGACGCCATATACATAGGCAGTACAAAATGCGCTATTTCAGTTTGTGGCAAAGCCAGTAACAATAGGCCACTAAAGCTAAAAACGGCGAGGCCAAAGGTAAGCGACTTCTGGCTATTGCGCTTGATGAAGTGGGGCGCAATGAAACTTGCGACAATACTCAGCGCTGCATTGCCAGTAAACCAAAACGTGAAGTCGGAAACACTGCCACCCATTTTTGCCATGATCCACCCCGGAGCCGAAATCACAAATACCAGCATTGCAGCCATACCAAGCATCGCTAAGGCGGCATTGTAAATGAAAGTCGTGCTACTGAGCATCGGCTTAAAACGTCTCAAATCTAAGATATGACCGCTGTAATGTGTATCTTCGGGGCGAGTCTCTTTATAGATAAGAGAAACCAAGATGAGACCAACAATAGCAAAACCAAACAAAAAGCTAAAATTACTCTGCCAGCCAAATTCGACAGTGAGCCACGCACCTAAAAGAGGCGCTAACGCTGGGATAAAACATACAATACCGTTGAGGTAAGTGATCATTTGGCCACTGCCTTTGTGTCCAAAGCTATCACGAACGATAGCAAAAGCGCTGACGAATGTGGCACAAGCGCCTAGGCCTTGTAACACTCGAGCTACCATCATGAGTGGCCAAGTGGAGACTGTGCTTGCCATCACTGCGCCAAGCGCAAATAAAATTATTCCAACCAGTGCAACCGGCTTACGGCCATATTTATCCGCAAGCGGACCTGCTATCAATTGTCCAAGACCCACAGCTAACATATAAATACTCACGGTTTGCTGAATTTGACTTTCTGATACTTGAAGGCTGGACTGCATGTCCACAAACGCAGGTAGATAGAGATCGATACCTAAAGGGCAAAAGATAACAAGTAAAGCGAGAATAAAAATCAGTGCTTTTGAATTTGGTTGGGTCATGGCGTCTCCTTTTGGCCGTTATTGTATTGTGGAGAATGAGAAAAGACAGGACAAAGCGCCGATTTAGCAAATTTTTAAGATATTTTATTCGCTGAGAATTGCAGACGGTTGATTAACTGGTCAGATGTGTTAATTTTAAGCAAAATCATTTTAGAAAAAATCTTATGTCTGCACCACTTTTAAAAATTTATAAAAGGATGAGTTGGTTGCCATTTGGTAAATGGATGTTCAGTAAGGCGGTATGTCGTAAGGCTCCTTACTTTGGCACCATTAAGCCTAAAATCACACAATTGAAGCCAGGCGTTTGTAGGGCCACAATTCGTAACCGTAAAGCCATTCATAACCACATAGGTACGGTTCACGCTATTGCTCAGTGTAATCTTGCGGAGTTGTGTGCTGGTGTCATGACAGACGCAACCATCGACCATAAAACCCATCGCTGGATCCCAAAGGGGATGTCAGTGCAATATTTAGCTAAAGCTGAGACCGATCTGCATGCCGTGGCGCAAATAGAATACCCGCGAGCATGGCAAGATAAAGAAGAGTTAGTTGTACCGGTGGAAGTTTTTAATACTGCGGGAGAGAAAGTGTTTCACGCCGACATTAACATGTATATCAGCGCGAAAAGATCTTAATTGTTTATGGTTTGATCACCGGTAGAGTCAATTGCCGTGACGTTATTGGTTCGCTCGTTACGGTGCGTCAGTTTACCATCGACATGCGCACCAGCTTCAATCGTTAAGGTCTCGTGTTCGATATTGCCAAACACTTGAGCGCTAGGAAGCAGCGTGACTTGTTTGGCATGAATATCACCTTCCACTTTGCCTAATATCGTCAGTTCATTGGCTTGGATATTACCTTGTACTAAACCTTTATTGCCGATGATTAGTTTTTCGATGTCGAGGTTACCATGGACGGTACCATCTAATTGCAGCTCACCTTCACAGACAATATCGCCCGTGACTTTAGTGCTTTGAGCAATAATGGCCGGGACGTCGTTTCGTTGGTTTTTAAAAGAATTAAACACGAATGCCTCACTATCGCAGCGTAATTGCAATTAGATGTTACTTATTGAATGCACGAGCGATTTTAATTGGGTTTAGGTGTTTTTTACCTTGAATCACTTCATAGTGCAAGTGCGTCGCTGTACTTCTTCCTGTGCTACCCATTAGTGCAATTACGTCACCTTTATTGATTTGCTGGCCTTTTTTTACCTTGATGGTGTGAAGGTGGCCGTAGCGTGTGGTGATGTCATTTGCGTGTTCAATTTCAATAAAGTTGCCATAGCCGCCATTTTTCCCAGCTCGTTTAACAGTACCAGAAGCGGGGGCTACTATCTGTGTTTTGTGCCAACCTGCGAGATCGATACCTTTATGATAGGCACGGCGGCCAGTGATTGGGTCTTTACGAAAACCAAAAGCGCTGGAGACATAATATTTCTCCTGAGCGACAGGCAATGTATCTGGCAGTTGGCCAATCATAGTCGATAACTGCGCATAAACTGCGTATTGGTCAATGGCATTAATAAAGCTGGCTTCTACCAATTCTAAGTCGGCTTGGAAGTAGGGGCCACCTTGCGCTTCTGAGAAGTCAGATGATAGTTGTAATCCCGCACTGTCGATGGACTCTTGCATCGCGGCAATTTCAGCGCCGAACGATTGCCCAAGTTGTTCGCTGAGCTGACGTTGTTGAATGAGTAGGAGACTGGCTTGTGGAGCAAATTCGGTTGTGGTGCTTGGTTGTGAGCTGTTAAGGTCTGTCGGTGTTTCTTCTAACTCGCTTTCCGCTACGTTGTCGTCAGTTGTTTGAGTCGAGTCAACCAATGACTCAAGCACACTGTGTTGCTGTGACAGTTGGTCAAGCATGCCTTTTTGCTGTGCTAATTGCGCTTGAAGCTGTGATTTTTCTGTTTGCCACTTGGCTTGCAGCTGCGCTAAGTTTTGTTGCTCTTTAGTAAGCTTGTCACCGTTTTCTTGTAATTTGAGTGAGGCATTGGCTATCCACATAGCGACAGCGAGCAAAATCAAAATCGAGCAAGCTTGAACCCAAGATGGTAATTTTAACATCTTGACAGTTGCGTCTTGACGAACAATTAATTGAGTCGGCTTAAACAGCTTTAGATATAGGCGCTTGAGTACTTGCAACATTCAACCTCAGATTTAAATCAGCGCTACACTCTAACAATTTTTAGTCAAATTTCCAGTTTTTAGAACTAAAAAAAGGCATGAAATCATCATGCCTTTGATTTAAAAGTAAATAAAATTGCGATTAACGCACGAATAATTGCGATTATTTTGCTGGAAGTACAGTGCCTTCAACACAGCCAAAACCGATACGGTTATAGCCTTGGGCTTCACACCAACCGCGCATAATCACTTTATCGCCATCTTCTAGGAACTTACGCTTTTCGCCGTTTGCAAGCGTGATAGTTTCTTTGCCGCCGCGTGATAGTTCGAGTAATGAACCCGCTTCTACATGCTCAGGACCAGACTGCGTTCCTGAGCCTAACATATCGCCTGGTAGGAAGTTACAGCCGTTCACTGTGTGGTGTGTAACCATTTGCGCAACCGTCCAATAGCTGTGCTTGAAGCTCGATTCAGACAGTTTGCTTGGTTTAGCGCCTTCGCTACGCATTTTTTCAGTCTCTAGTAAGACATCCATGCGAATATCAATAGCACCAGACTCGCGGTTTTGCGTTGATTCTAAGTATTCCAGCGGTTGTGGATCGTTTTCATTACGGTGCCATTGAGTACGATATGGTGCAAGTGCTTCGGTGGTTACAACCCAAGGAGAAACCGTTGAAGCAAAGTTTTTCGCAAGGAATGGACCTAGTGGTTGATATTCCCAAGCTTGCAAGTCACGTGCAGACCAGTCATTGAATAAACAGAAACCAAAAACGTGATCTTCAGCATCTTTAATTGCGATAGAGTCGCCAAGTTCATTACCTTTACCTAGGTAAATACCTAGCTCTAATTCGTAGTCTAGACGCTTACAAGGACCGAATGACGGTGTATCTGCATCTGGTGCTTTGGTTTGGCCTTTAGGGCGAGGGAAAGTTTGACCAGATACATCAATAGACGATGCACGGCCATGGTAACCGATTGGTACCCACTTGTAGTTTGGTAGCAGCGGGTTATCAGGACGGAACAGGCTACCTACCGCTGTTGCATGGTAGATTGAGGTATAAAAGTCAGTGTAATCGCCAATGTGGCAAGGTAGAGCGTATTCTACGTCATCCTGTGCAACCAATGCACCTTCAAGGCTTGATTGCAGTTCAGAACCTTCACGTAATGCACGAGACAGGGCAAGTCGAAGTGCTGACCAGTACTGCTGGCCCATTCCCATAAATTCATTTAATGCTGGGGCATTTGCAGCTTCGGCGGCCTTAGCAGCGTCACCTGAAAATAGGTTAGCGTCAACAACTGCGCCAAGGTCTAGTACTTGATCGCCAATCGCAACACCGCCGCGAAATTCTTCGTTACTGTTCTTACGACGGAATACTGCAAAAGGTAAGTTTTGAATAGGGAAATCAGTTCCAGTCGCATTCGCACTAGCTACCCAACTTGTTAATTGGATGTCGTGTGTTTCATTAATTTGAGACATTGCCTTTCCTTTAATTTTGGCTTTCAACTTGAGTTATGGTCAAAAGTGAAAAACTCAAGTCGTAATAGCAATTTGGTAAACCACAAAAAGCAGCTATCGCTAGCTGCTTTTTTATTAATTTGATGTGTGTGTTTAGATTACACCACGGCGCTCTTGGTCGCGTTCAATTGACTCGAATAACGCTTGGAAGTTACCTTCACCAAAGCCGCCATCGTCAACACGTTGGATCATTTCGATGAAGATTGGGCCAAACAGGTTTTTAGTGAAGATCTGTAGTAGGTAGCAGTCTTCGCTTTGGCTATCTACTAGGATTTGGTGCTGCTTGATCTTTTCTTTATCTTCTTTAACCCAAGGCACACGGTCAAAGATAGTGTCGTAGTAGTGATCTACGATGTCTAAGGTAGCAATAGTGCTCTTGTCTAGTTTATCTAGTGAACTAACCAAGTCGTCAGTCAAAAATGCTAAATGCTGAACACCTGGACCATTGTACTCATCTAAGTACTCATCGATTTGGTTGTTGTTGTCGTCTTTACCTTCGTTGATTGGAATAGAGAAGGTGCCACATGGTGACTTAAGTGCATAAGAAAGCAGCGCCGTTTTTTGACCTTTGATGTCAAAGTAACGAACTTCTGTAAAGCCAAATACGTCTTTATAGAAGTTAGCCCAAGTTTCCATCGTCCCTTTGTAAACATTGTTTGTTAGGTGATCGATGCGCTTAAAGCCTTTGTCTTCAACAACCTTTTGCTCTTCTAGGTCAACGAAGTCTTGCTCGTAGATTGACCCTTTATCGCCAAAGTTTTCGATGAAATAGATAAGGCTATCGCCGATACCGTAAATCGCTGGGTATGGTAAGTCTTTGTGTGTTGAATCAGTCGCAGGTTTTGCACCACGCTCAACTGCGGTTTCAAACGCTTTTTGCGCATTTTCTACACGCCAGCCCATAGAACAAATAGCCGGGCCGTGACTTTTAGCAAACTGTGCTGAGAAGCCTTCACGCTCGTTATTCAACAAAAAGTGAATATCGTGCTGGTTGTAGTAAACGATATCTTTATCTTTAAATTTCTTTAGTTTTGAGAATCCAAAGTCAGTGAATACCTTATCCATGTAATCAGCGTCTGGTGTTGCATATTCTGTAAACTCGATGCCGACTAGGCCTAGTGGATTATTTACTTCACTCATTGTTTTACTCCCGTATTAAGCACTGGGTGACTTGTTAGTATTTATGACTGGATGATTAATCAAATTACTGCAAAGGGGAAGCTAGAGGCAGTAAATAACAGTATGAGACTTTGTAAATTTAGTTGCACAATTGCCATGTAAAAGACACAAAATTGACACAGGCGTGACGATAATTATTTTTGCTTGAATTTTGACTAAAAACAGCAAGGAGTTTTGTGGGGTATTTTGTAACTTTGTTTTTGTATTATTTTGATTTTATTTGCTTTTTATGTTTTTGATTGGTGAGTTATATGAGAGGGAGGATTTTTATCAGACGGCTAAATTGAGAGGGGAAATGATGCTAAGTGTATTCAAAGCTTTACATTTGGCTGTTGGGGGAGAGGTAAACCACGCTAAATCAGCGTGGTTTACAGCAAATATTATTGCTTCTCAGCGGATACTTCTAGTTCTTCCGCTAGGTAATGCTCTTGCGTATGAGGCTCGTGCTTGCCCTCAGCGCCGTGCATCCAATCTACAAGCTTGTTGCTTAATAGATACATTAACACAGCAGACAGCAAGGCTACGCCGCCTAAACCAATGAAGATGCTCATCGCGTTTTCCATTGCTTCTTGGCCTTCACCGATGAAAGAGCCAACAAGGCCAGCAAGCTTGTTTGCAACAGCCGTACATAGGAACCAAATACCCATTAGCAGTGATGCTAAACGTAGCGGTGCTAGTTTACTTACCATAGAAAGACCGATTGGTGATAAACATAGTTCACCAAGTGTGTGGAACATGTAGAACAACACTAACCAAATCATGCTGATCTGAAGTGTGCCACCCGCTTCACCACCTTCTGTTGCAAGCGCAAGCATCATGGTTAAGAAACCAAGTGCTAAGAACACCAGACCAATTGCGAATTTCACTGGAGAGTTCGGTTCTTTGTTATCTAGCTTTAACCAGATCATCGCTACTAATGGCGCAAATACAATGATGAAGATAGAGTTAAGCGACTGGAACCAAGAAGCCGGGATCTCAAAGCCCATAAACATACGGTTGGTATAGTCGTTTGCGAATAGGTTCATCAGACCACCAGCCTGCTCGAAACCCATCCAGAAGATAATTGAGAAAACACTCATGGTGAAAATAACACGGATACGATCTTTTTCTTTCTTCGTAAGCGGTTCTTTAGTCTGTGAGTCAGACATCTGTTGAGAAAGTTTAGCCGAAGGTACTTTACCGATATCGCCAAGGTATTTCTGGCTTAAGATAAGCTGCATAACCACAGAAATGATCATACCAACACCGGCTGCGATAAAGCCTGCCTGCCAGTTAACGACTGCTGCTACATAACCCGCAACAAGTGGACCTAATGCACCACCTAAGTTGATACCCATATAGAAGATAGTAAATGCACCGTCACGGCGCTTATCACCTTCTTGATATAGATCACCAACCATTGTTGAGATGTTTGGCTTGAATAAGCCATTACCTAAACAAAGCAGTGCTAAACCAAGGTAGAAGACATTTACTTCTTGTCCTGCCACAACGCTGTGAGGAATACCCATAATAAAATGGCCTGTAGCCATTAAAATACCACCAATAATGATGGCTTTGCGCTGACCTAATACGTTATCTGCAAGCCAACCACCAAACAGTGGGGTGAGATAAACGGCCATCGTAAATGTGCCGTAAAGGCTTAGTGCGTCGGCATTGCTCCAACCGAAGCCACCATTTTGAACTTGTGCTACAAGATAAAGAACTAAGATGGCACGCATACCGTAGTAGCCAAAGCGCTCCCACATTTCGGTACCAAATAATAAGAAGAGGCCTTTAGGGTGACCCAGAAATTCTCCGGCCTTCGGAACTGAATTCATATGTACTTCCTAATCTAATCAATGTGTTGTATCTGGCCATTTTTATAAAGGATGCGTTATTGCATCTAATGTTTTTCAATCAACACTGAATAATGAGCCATGTACTTAACATGCAACGTTTGAAGCGATGCGCGGTAAATAGAACACTTTTCAATGCAGATTGGCATTGCTCATCGAGTCACCGAGTAAAAATCTTAATCAGATATTTGCTTGTATGAACTCAGGCATGCCTGTACTTTTTTTGAACGGGTGACCAGTACCTATTTCAACTAGCGTTTGTTGTATGTAACGACTAACTAATTTAAAAAAGTGCGTCAGTATACTCAGTGAGAATTAATAGGGGAAGTGTTTGGAGTCAGAAAGCGCATAAAATGCGGTCAGTGATTCAGGGAAGGATCATTCTTTTAGGTGGCGGTTATATCTCAATGAATGGCGTAACCATTAAGGTTATGTATCTTTTTATCGCTGATATTTACCATTTATTGCAGGTGTGGGAGCAGGTTGTCCCTGCGATCCATTTATCTTTACCTAGTCGAGAAAAACGCTTCCAACCAATTAGCGATAAGATTTGTGGGGGCAGTGCTACCCACCCCCATATCATTACGCTTCTTGACTCAAATATTGTTGAATAAACTCGGTTGCAGCTAAAAAGTCCTGCTCCAATTTATCACGCATTTGGATCAGCTGATCGGTGGTCAGCGTGCCTTCCTTACATAAAGTCTCAAACTCTATGGCAGTTTCTGCTACTTTTTCGGCACCGATAGTTTTGGAGATGGACTTAAGTTGATGACAAGCTTCAATGATTTCCTCTTGGCTCATCGTGATCACCGCACCATTTACATCTCGTGTTAACTGGCTACTTTGTTCTAAGTACATTCGGAAAAAGCGATTTCGCTTCGCTTCATCATGGTTCACATACTTGTTGAGCATGTCCATATTGATAGCGGGAGCTGGTTCGCTGGCCTCAGCTTCAATAATTTCAGGCTCTACAACGATAACCTCATCAACAACTGGCTCTAACTCAGCCGCTTGCTCTGATCCTACCGGTACTTGGCTAACGGCTACTGGTGCGACAGCTGATGGCTCAGTACTTTGTCGTGGTTGCTGTGTTTTTGGTAAGCTTTCTATACACTTATTAAGCGTTGCTTCTAGTACATTTAACTCTACTGGTTTGGTGATATAGTCATTCATACCACCCGCCTCACAACGTTCTCTTTCACCTTTTAGTGCATTAGCTGTCACGGCAATGATGTATGGTTGCTCAATGGTATCGGTTGCGGTTTCTACATAGTCTCTAATATGTTTTACCATGTCGTAGCCTGACATCTTAGGCATATGTAAATCAGTTAGTACGATTGGGAAATGCTCTTTTTTCCAAAGTTCTAAGCCTTCCTCACCATTTTCTGCAACCTCGACACCATAGCCTAACAGGTGTAATTGGTCGGTCAGCACTTGCTGATTTAATACGTTATCTTCAACTAACAACACCAGCTTGTTGGTTGCTCTGGCTTCATCAACGCTTAAAAAGTCGTTGATGGTGCGAGAAGGTTTAATTTCCTTTGGTTTATGCAAACCGGCAGCGACCAAGATAGCCGTCATAAAGCTAGACTTACACAACGGTGATGCATTGAGATAGAAAATATTTTTGTGATTAAGCGCTGCTTCGTCCATTTTACTTAAGACAACAACTTGCTGTTCGTTTTTCTCAAGCGAGTAGACTACGGTTCTTAGCTCTTCATTGACTTTATCCATGCCGTCTAAACCGTCTAACACCCAAATCAATTTGTCCTCGTGTTGGTGTTCGGCTATCTCGCTTTCATCAATAGTAATCACGTTCGCACCCATAAATGAAAGGTAGCGATTTAAAATGGTGCGTCTCTCATTATTTGGGGTGAGCAGAGCAACAGTGCGACCGTTTAACATTTGTTTGTTTACGTAATTAACTTTGCCATCCACACTAAATGGTAATTCCACAACAAACTCGCTTCCCATGCCAATATCTGAGTTAACATGGATACTACCTAGCATGAGTTCGATTAAACTTTTACAAATAGAAAGGCCAAGTCCTGTACCGCCAAATTCTCGGGTGATAGAGCCTTCTGCTTGAATAAACGGATTAAAAATTTCTCTCAACTGAGCTTTTGTCATGCCTTTACCATTGTCAGTGACGGTAAAGCGTAGGGTGTAATGCTCCGAGGTGTTTTGTGCAACTTCAACGGAGATTTTTACATAACCTTGGGTTGAGTCGTCTGTAGTCGTAAATTTAATGGCATTACTGCAAAGGTTATAAAGTACTTGTCTAACGCGAACTGTGTCACCAACTAAATTTGTTGGAATGTCAGGAGCAACAAACAGCTGTAAGTCTAATTTACGCTTTTTCGCTACTGATGAAAGCACACGTGCGACTTCCTCTGTGGTTTCAGCCACCGAGAAAGCACTATTGTCTATGCGTAATTTACCTGCCTCAATTTTAGAAAAGTCGAGAATATCATCAAGAATACCAAGTAAAGAAAATGCCGAGTCGCGAATAATCGTGGTGAGGCGGTGTTGAGCACCGTCAAGATCGGTTTGGCGCAGTAAATCAATGGTACCAATGACGCCGTTCATTGGTGTGCGGATCTCATGGCTCATAGTGGCTAAGAAAGTGGTTTTGGCATCACTTGCACGCTCCGCATTTAAAATCGCTTTTTCCAGCGCCAGCGTGCGGGCTTGAACTTCGGTTTCGAGACTTTCTTGAAGCTGTTTTAACTCGTTTTGCGTTGCTTGATCGGACTCTATGGATGACTGTACTTGCTTTAACAGTGCATTTATTGCTTCAGCAACCTCAGCCAGACCGCCACTATAATAAGTACCAACCGTCGACTTGTAGTTTTCATCCATCGTTAGGTGATTGATTTCTGCGATGAGTTCTTCAGTATCGTTGCTTGATGCGCCAGAAAGCCGACGTGCTGCAATCACAACGATCATCAAGGCACTAATAATAGCAGCAGCGAGTAATACATAAGCAATGAATGGGTCGCTTGATGGCGCAGCTGCAACGGGTGGCGTATAGGTCAAAATGAGTTCACCGACGTTTTGCTCATCTAGTAGCAGTGGCATGTGATAAACCTGCATTGTGTCTTTGTTATAAGACTCTTCACGATTCAATGCAGTGATTTGCTCACTTGCACTTTGTTGAAATACCAGGTTTGGTTGCCCCATCCCTGTATTGACATACAAATAGGCGCCCAAATGCTCGTTAGAAGCTAATAATGCGGATACAATTTGCTTGGCACTGTCAAAACCGTGTTGTGTGACCACCTTAGCAAGGGGAGTTGCAACTGTTGTTGCTTGCTGCTGCAGATTCACGGTTGGTGCGGTAGGGACGTCAGCCTGCTTTGGCAGTAGGTAAGCACCTACGGCGCTGCATAGTCCAACAATCAATATTGCGATAAATAAAAAAAGTATCCGTCCATTTGCATTGGTGTTCGCGCTATTTGGCATGCTTAATCCCGAAAGAATTATTTATACTTATTAGTTGTAGCAATCCTATCACCTTCGGCAAGTTTTTACCTCTCGTTTTTCAATCAATAGTGGCAATAGCCTAAGATTATCTGATTGTTTTAAATCTTAAAATAATCAGGTTGTTATCTCGATAATTTTCACTACGCCTGCGATGTGCAAAGCAGTAAGCTTTAATAAAAATTAAATTCTACTTAATGCTTTTGTTAAATGATAAGTGTCCATGACGGTAATTACGCAGGCTAATATCAACTTTAGTTCAGAGACAATATTGCTCGCCAAGTGAGGTATAGGTAATTTAGGTGAACTAGAGCTGCGGTAAACGAATGGCTTACATGTTACCTTGCTATATTGCCGTGTAAATTCGTTTTACAATCAGGGGGTAGTCCTTGGGGGATTGATAAGATAAGTCTCTGTAGCTTCGGTTTTCTTGAAAGACAGTCTCGTTAGTTGCTTCAAATTTGGTATGAATAAGGTGTTCGTAATGAAACTTTCGCGACATTAAAACGAAGCGCGGCGTGAAACAGGAGACGTGCTATAAAGACGAGAATCAAAAAGAGTGAATAAGTGTCGTCTAACTGTGGTATCAGAACAGCAAAAGCACATACCTTCTTATTTGTTTCACTCCTTTATAGGTATATAAGCCTCAAGAGCTGGCTTTCTCTTTATTATAGGTCTAGAGTCGTTTGCCTTACTCAAAGATAAAAGTCGTTAAATACCGTAAAACATAGCTAGTCGAGTGTTTTTCCATCGAAAAAGCGGTATTTTAACCGCTTTGTCTGAAAACTGTGCAAACGATAAATGTATTTAAAAAAAGGGTTGACTTAGAACCGCAAAACCCGTTTAATACGCCGCACGCCCAGATAGCTCAGTCGGTAGAGCAGAGGATTGAAAATCCTCGTGTCGGTGGTTCGATTCCGCCTCTGGGCACCAAATTAAAATCATTGCATTAGCAATGTGGTGCATGCAGAAACTGCATGGTACACGAATTAGTGTGCCGACTTAGCTCAGTTGGTAGAGCAACTGACTTGTAATCAGTAGGTCATCCGTTCGACTCGGATAGTCGGCACCATTTAATTTAGGCGTCAGCCTGTATTTTCTAGAACGCTCAGTTGATTGAGTTTTTTAGGATTTAGATACTAAAAAAGATTTGCCCAGATAGCTCAGTCGGTAGAGCAGAGGATTGAAAATCCTCGTGTCGGTGGTTCGATTCCGCCTCTGGGCACCAATAATTTAGTGTGCCGACTTAGCTCAGTTGGTAGAGCAACTGACTTGTAATCAGTAGGTCATCCGTTCGACTCGGATAGTCGGCACCACTTTATTTAGGCGAAAGCCTGTGTTTTCTAGATAGCTTAGTTATTTAGAGACTAAAAAGATTTACCCAGATAGCTCAGTCGGTAGAGCCGTTTGGAGTTGTATTGAAAATCCTTTAAGGACTTAGATACTAGAAAAAATTTGCCCAGATAGCTCAGTCGGTAGAGCAGAGGATTGAAAATCCTCGTGTCGGTGGTTCGATTCCGCCTCTGGGCACCATACTTTAAAAAAACCTCGCAATCGCGAGGTTTTTTGCTTTCTGATACTTTATATTTCTTATCTTTGCAAAAAATAGATTCATCTGGTTACAACTGAGATTTACTTTTCAAAATACAGTGCTTAATATGCAAAAATGAAACTAGTTATCATTTGCATTTTAAAAGGTTTGACGTGAGAGAGAGCAAGGTCTTGCTAATTGAAGACGACTGTACTTTAGGTACCTACTTAGTAGATTTGCTGCAAAAGTCAGGATATCAAGTTGAGCAGTGCTTTGATGGTGAGTCGGGACTACAAGTCGCTCAGTTGCAGCAGCATGATTTGATCCTTCTGGATAATATGTTGCCAAAATTAGATGGCGTATCCTTGTTGAGAAAGCTGCGATCTACGAGTCAGATCCCTGTTGTAATGGTGTCTGCAAAAGGGGCCGAGGAAGAACGCATTATAGGTTTAGCGCATGGGGCTGATGACTATATTGCTAAACCTTTTAACTCCACTGAGTTGCTCTTGAGAATGGAAAGTATCCTTAGGCGAAGCCAAAATATAATTCAACTCTCTATACCGTCAGAGATTTCCATTGATGGCTTAACACTAAACTCACAGACTCAATCCGTTTATGTCCATGGTGAAATATTAGAGTTCACACCAATCCAGTTCAAGTTGCTTTGGGAGCTTGCTTCACGGCCACATACAATCATAACTAAACCTGACTTATATCTGTCTGTGCTTAATAAAAAACTAGGAGCATATGATAGGAGTTTAGATATGCACTTAAGTCGAGTACGCAGAAAGCTTAATGAAGCAAACTGGCATGGTGAGCGTTTACAAACTGTGCATGGAAAAGGCTACTGTTTTAAATGAAACGAAATATTTTTTGGAAACTGAGCTTAATCTTAGCTGCTGGTCTGGTTGCTTTTTTCTATTTACTGCATGCCTTAACACTTAAAACAGAAGAAAGTATGAGTATGATAGCTGTAAGCGATAGAATCCAAATGAAGAATTGGAAGTCTGAAGCTGAAAGACTCTACTTGGCTAACAACCAAGAAGCGCTAGAGGCTTGGATAAAAAACCTAATGAAAGAAGAATCTACATGGGTATCAATCGCGAGTTTTGACGCTATTCGTTTAGCCGGAGAGTCAATAGATCAGAATATCGTTGGCAGCTATCACTTTGGTCGGAGCATTGAATGGAAAATACATTTATATTTTGAATCAAATCCAATAATGGAGCTTCCATTCGAGTCTTCTAATGCAAGCTTACTAATAAAGTTACCAGAGCGAATGCGGCCTGGGATCTACTGGAATACGACTAAATTTATGCTTCAGGTACTCATTCCTATGGCAGTGTTGGCCGTATTATCCATCTTTCTTTATCGACATATCATTATTCCATTGCGACAGCTGGATAGTGCAACAAATGCTTTTAGTAAAGGCAATTTTAAAGTAAGACTTGGAAAGTATCTTGGCAAGCGCAATGACGAGTTTTCACATTTAGCCTCAACGTTCGATCAGATGGCATCAAGGATCGGGGAGCTAATTGCAAGTCAACGTCAGCTAATCGCTGATCTGTCACATGAACTTAGAACTCCGCTAACTCGACTAGATATTGCGGTTAGTAACTTTGAAGAGAATGATAGCCGACGACACTTAGAACGTATTGCACGTGAATCTCAACAGATTAGAAAGTTGGTCGAAGATTCACTCACTTTGGCTTGGTTAGATAATGAAAACCCAATGTTACAGAAGGAAAGCGTAGATTTAGTAGACCTTTTGGATGTGTTGATCGATGACGCCAAGTTTGAGTTTCCAGATCGAACGCTGTTGTTTGAGTCGCCAAAAAGTGCCGTTGTTGTAAATAGTTGCCATAGAGCACTGTGTCCAGCAATCGAGAATATCATTCGTAATGCCTTACGCTTTACGCCTGAAGGTAAAAAAGTCGAGATAAAACTACAGCGAATAAGCAACGATTATTTAGTTGAAGTGCTTGATCAGGGGCCTGGGATCCCCGAAGAGTTTATTGAGAAAGTATTTGAGCCATTTTTCCGTGTGGACAATGCTCGTCTCGCACAAAGTGATAGTTTTGGTCTTGGTTTAGCACTTGCTAAGCGACACTTGAGAAGTGTTAGAGCGCGCGTGTCAGCACGTAATTTAGCCAGTGGAGGATTGGTTGTACAAGTAATAATTCCGGTTTCGTAAAATGTAACAATTGTAAAAGTGATTGATTGAGAAAGCTAAATGGTAATAATTCTGATTCAGCCTTTTAACTGTTGTTTGAGACATGAATCATGCCATTTTTATCCCAAAAAAGTCATTTCTTTAGAAAAACTACTATAGCGTCAGCCGTTTCTCTTGCTTGCTTTAGCCTTAGCTTTGGCGTACTTGCAGAGCAATCCGATACAGAAAATGAACTAAAAAAAGTCGAAAGAATTACCGTTGTTGGGGCAACAACAAACTCCGAAATTACACCTGCAGTATTAGCTAACTACCAAGCAAATGACCTAGAAGATATTTTCCGCCATACCCCCTCAGTTACTGTTGGTGGATCGCTGGGGATTGCACAAAAAATCTTTGTTCGTGGAGTGGAAGACTCAATGGTGAATGTCACGGTAGATGGTGCTCCGCAAACTAGTACACTATTTCATCACATAGGTCGTGTTGCCATTGAACCTGAGTTATTGAAAAGTGTAGAGGTACAAGCAGGTGCTGGTGAAGCAACAGCAGGAAGCGGTGCAGTTGGTGGCGCAATACGTTTTAAAACGAAAAGTGCGGCGGATCTATTGGATGAAAATGAAAGGTTCGGTGGAACTGCCAAAGTAAGTTATTTTACCAATGACGGGCATAAAGAGAGTCTATCTTTGTATGGTAAGGCAACTGATTCAATCGGCATTTTAGCTTCGTATGTAACAGTTAGCCGCAAAAATACGGAAGATGGTGACGGTAATACGCTTCCAGGAACCGCAGCAGATCAAACATTAGGATTTATTAAGCTGAATGCCAAGCTGACAGAATTTCAAGATATTACAGTTAGCTACGAGCAAAGAAAAGAGGACGGTGAGTTTGGCAAGCAAACAAACTGGGCACCTCTGGAAAGCGACCCACTGTTTGCATCTTGGGGTGAGCGCGAGACTTTAGTGCTTAACCACAACTGGTTTTTAAATTCTCTGGTGAATTTAGAGACAACAGTGTATCAAACAAAATCATCATTCAAGCGTGAGTTATATACCTGGGATGCGTCAATTGAAACGATAGGTTTTGATATTCGCAATACCAGTGATATCGGTACTCACTCTATTACTTATGGAATTGAGCACAAAAACGATAAGGTACATTCGCAGTCCTATGAAGACTTTGGTGGGATTTTTGACGAAGATGGTACTGTGTTAGGAGCTTATGTCCAAGATCATTGGCAAGTTTTTCCTGATCTGCGTTTAAGTTTCGGTCTACGTTTTGATTCCTATGAGTTGGATCATCAAGGTATAGAAGCAAACTGGGTAAAGGTTGATGGTGTTTGGGTTGTTGAGACTGATGCAGCTGGTGCACCAGTTACATCAACCAGTGAGTTCTCAGCCAAAAAACAGGATGGTTTTAGTAAAAATGTTGGATTGCTATACAACCTTGCTGATAACTTGACGTTGTCACTTGGCTATGCGGAAGCGCTGCGAGGCAGACAAATCGCAGATGCGTTCACAGTCGGTGAGCTAACGCCGAATGCAAACTTGGTTCCTGAAGAAGTAGAAAATGTTGAACTCGGTATTCAATATAATGATGGCGCTTGGATGTTTGAAGCATCTGTATACTCTAGCACAATTAATGGTGTTGTCTTCGACAAGTTTAAAGGGCGTGAAGGGGTTTTCTACGAAAATATCGGTGATTTGGGGAGTGAAGGTTTTGAACTAGTTGGTGGTTATCAAGCGGACAATTTTGATGTAATTGTCAGCTTTAACCATAATAACGTTGAATTGGATAATGTGATATTTAATTGGCCAGATCCCACAGACGCGACATCCACAAACCGCATCGAAGTTGACAACATTGACTTGGCTGCCTACGAATACGGTGGTCTAGGTAATGCGGTTGGAGACTCATTGAACGTAAACTTTAACTATCACTTAAACGATCAGATTAAACTTGGCTGGAATTACAAGTATGTGGCGAGCTTAAATGATATTGAAGTATTTCACCGTTCAATTGAGCTAGGTTGGGTTGAAAAGCTTGAGACAATTGACAAACCAAGCTACCAGTTAGTCGATGCTTATGTTAGCTACGAGCCATTCGACTCTTTGAGAGTCGACCTTTCAATACAAAATCTATTAGATGAGTCTTACCGCAGCCATGGTAGTGTTGCCGATTACGGTCATATTCCTGGTTATGAAGGTGTTGTCGGGATCAAAGAAGCAGGTCGCGATATTAGGCTGACAGTTGCCTATCAGTTCTAGTGTTATTGTCAAAAGAGCTAACTTAAAGGGTTAGCTCTTTTCATTTGGTTATTATGCTAATGAAACCTTTATTTAAGCCAACGCCAGCTGCGCACATTACTTGCCGAGTTTTACTTAGCGTGATTGGTGGTTATGTTATCGCTAACTTGAGTGCCATGCTTATTTCGTACTTACCATCAGACAATAAAGTCGATGGTATTGTCGCGGGAATGATGTCCAGTTTTATTATTTACACTTTGATTGTGATCGTTGTGTTTGCTGTTAAAAGCACTACTAGAGCAATATTTTTTATTGCGCTTTTAGTTGTTTTGCTAAGCGTTTTAGTCATGTCTCTAGAAAAGGCTATTTGAGAATGAAAGCGAGATTTCGACAGTCTATGAGCTGGCTACATACGTGGACCGGCGTTGTTTTTGCGTGGATGTTGTACTTCATTTTTGTGACTGGCAGTGTCGGATATTTTGAAAACGAAATTGATCGTTGGATGAAACCTGAAATCATGGTTTCCAAAGGACTTGAGGATAGCGCAATAACGAATATCGCGACCAGACAACTCAGCATACATGGTGATAATGCATCTCAGTGGTACATAAGCTTTCCCACATCAAGAGATCCATTTATTGAAATCTCTTGGTTAGAACCTGATAACACCGAAAGCAAAACACCCAAACAATGGCACGAAAGCAGCCTCGATCCAGTGACGGGAACGCTTATCGGTAATAGACAAACTAGCGGAGGTGAGGCGCTTTACCGTTTGCATTACAATCTACATTATGTACCACAACTTATAGGCTACATATTAACTAGTATTGCTGCAATGCTAATGCTTATAGGGTTAGTTACTGGTTTAATTATTCACAAGAAAATTTTTGCTGAGTTCTTTACGTTTCGAGCTCAAAAAGGGTTGCGTTCTTGGCTAGATATTCACAATATTTTTAGTGTGCTACCACTACCGTTCCACTTGATGATCACCTATAGCGGGTTATTGCTGCTAATGGGGATCACTATGTCTCCAGTTATTGACCTGCGCTATGGAGAAGGTCAGCAAAATCATCGCCAATTTTATGTGCAATCACAGACAGAGCAAAAGTCACAGCAAATAATCGAGATGCTCCCCACAGAGTTAAGCGTTCAATCTGCTTTGGCTGATGCTAAACGTCGCTTCAAATCACATAAAGTTAGTTATGTTGGCGTCATTGAGAGAAATACAGAAAAAGAACACATTGAGATCTGGTTTGAATCGAAAAGTGGAGTCGAATTCGCCTCGTTGCTTGAGTATCGTGCTATTGAAGATAAAGTTATGCTCGAAACCTCCCTCGGAAAAGCAGGGGGAGCTGCAAGTGTTTATGATTTCTTAGAGCATTTACATGAGGGGCTATTTGCTGATATTTACCTTAGATGGATTTACTTTTTATCAGGTTTATTTGGTGCAGCGATGGTTGCTACTGGTCTTATGATATGGTTGAAAAAGCGCAAGGCAGTGACTAGTACTAATAAGATCCTGACGAGTATTATAGAGCGTATAAATATTGCGATGATCCTTGGGGTTCCTATAGCGATAGCGTCTTACTTTGCTGGTAATCGGTTATTGCCAATAGGCTTTCCAAGCCGAGCAGCTTGGGAAATGCATATACTTTTTATAACGTTAGGCCTATGCATACTATATTGTGGATTAGCCTCAAAAAAATGGCTTTGGCAGCGAATGTTATGCTGTGCTGCTTTGGTATATGGGCTACTACCTATACTTAACGCACTAACAACGGAGCATAATATATGGCTTAGTTGGATAAATAGTGATTGGCTGATGGTTGGATTTGATTTAACGGTGTTATTTATCTCTATATGCTTTGTAGCAGCTTTTTGGGTTGTACGTTGCCGACAAGAAGGCATCAGTGTTAAGGCGGCCCAATGAAGTTAATTGTTGTTTTGTTTGTGTTACTTTTCTTAGCCTTTGCGTTGTTGAATTTATCCTTGTCACGACATAGGGTGAAGCTCTCTAACAGAGCCGGAGCACTCGGTGTGGGTCAACAACGACGATTTAGGATACTCGGATACTTACTTTTATTCATTACGGTGGCTTTTGTTACAGCGATGTGGGGTGTCTCTTTAGGGCTAGTTTATTGGTTCGCCACAGCAACACTTACATCAATTTTGGTGGTTTTGTTGTGGACTTACAAACCTAAATTTTTCAGTTTTTTAAATAGGTGCTAATGACTTTCTAATGGGCCTTAGTCTAATGCAACTGATTTACTCAATTTCCATGCAGCTGGCGTAAAAGCTGGTGGTGGCAGGCCAGTCACTAAATACAGCAACTACGCCAACTTGTTTTGCCAATATGTCCAACACCCTAAGTATATCGCCATCATGCTTAACTGCGTTTTTTACAGATTGATAATACCAACCGCCGCCGCTCGTTAAAGGGCCTGAGCGCTCTAAAGACCAAGCAACTATCTTTAATCCTACACGTTTAGCGGCTAGGGCGTACTGCGACGGAATGATATCGCCGTTTTTATCTTCGCTAATTAACATCCAAATTGGTGGGGCGATAATTTTTACCTTATTTTTGGCTAAGTCTTCCATTGACGGTTGCCAAGTACTTGGTTTGTTAATATCAAAATGTTCGCCAGCTTCTCTACCATCAAGAAATACGGCATGGTTTGCAAACTCTGGTGCATGCTTTATCCAGTACTGAATATCTTGGTAAGAAAAGGATTGTGGAAAAACTTGAGATGGGGGGACATTGTGCTCAGTATATTCGTCTAACATTTTTTGTGCGAGCTGGTTTTGGCTTAACCCATTAAATGGCATTGGCACTTCTGGTGTTTTTAACTCAGGAGTCATATTTACACCAAGTTGCTTAAATAAAGCAATGCTTTCACTGTGGGTCATTAAGGTTCCAGAACTGGCATAAAGATCTGTACGCCAATTGGGAGTGCCTTTGACAAACTCTGCTACTGTGGTTGCTTGAGTATTCACACCATCCATTTTTCCTTTTAGTTGCTTGAATTCTGCTAAGGTAATGTCTGAGGTGCAGCATTGAGCAGACGCAAGTTTACCAGAGTCTGGATCCGCTGGTGTGAAGGGTTGTCTACACTTGCTAGCAAGCTTAGGTTGTAGCAAGATATCGGTTGTCGCATGAAGGTCACATTGTGCATGGCGGCAAACGAGAGTCTTGTCTTTCGTAAAAGTAACATCACATTCGAGCGTGCCAGCTCCCATTTTTGCGGCGGCAATGTATGATTCTTTGGTGTGCTCAGGGTAGAAAAGTGGTGCACCGCGATGTCCAATGGAAAAACGTGTGCGCTTGATTGGTTTATCTAAACAGCTTGCAAGCTTTTCCTTAAGCTCACCATCTGGAAGTTGCGAGACTAAAAATTGAGGCCGTGTACCGACATCAAACTGCTTTGTTGCCTGGCATCCCGTTAGCGTAACCACCAACCATATCATCCATATTATTTGGCGCATACCTGCCTCATTCTAACAAAGCGTAAAAGGCGTAAGTAAATCATGGAATTTTTACAGTCCGATGTCATACCTCAATTTGTTTAACGATATTGCTGACGATAGTTCTCTACCCACAACTTAGTGGCGCCACAAACGGCAACAGGCATCACGATGAGGTTAACAAATGGGATTGAGGTCAATACAAACACCGCAAAGCCAAAGCCATAAGACAGCCCTTGTTTACTTTTCAAATCATCTTTCATTTGCTTGAAATGAATTTTATGGTTATCAAACGGATAATCATTATATTGCACGCTGTACATCCAACACGTAAACATAATCCATAAAATTTGCCCAACGATAGGCAGCATCCAAAGTAAGATGAAAAAGCCGAGTGCACGTGGAAGGTAGTAGCAGAGTTTGGTCCATTCTCGACCCAACATTCGCGGCACATCTTTTATGGTATCAATTAACTTATCATCATTGATGTGTTGGTTGGTCAGGTAAAGTTCTACTTTTTCGGAGAGTAAGCCATTGAAAGGCGCAGCAATAAAGTTGGTTATCACCGTGAAAATCATACTATAACTGAAAAGTATCACTAAGATAGCAATTGGCCACATTAGCCATTCCAGCCAACTGAGCCAATCTGGTAACAATCCGTTGAGATAAGTAAATCCTTGAGTCAGCCAGTCATAAAGAAAAAAGAGTGATGCACCAAATAGCAGTACATTGATTGTTAAAGGAATAAATACAAAACGTTTTAATCCTTTTTGGGTGATTAAAGAAAAACCGGCAATAAAGTACTCGATACCGCGTGATAGTTGCACTGTACACCTCGTGTTGTAATACCAACTTGTCTTAATACTTGCTCAATTTGAAGGAGCAAATCTGACGCTAACTGCGTTAAAAATTTCTCATTTAGAACAACTAAATAGTAAAGTTTTCGCCTGGTTATCGACAAGGTTTTCTCGCCCCAAAATAGCTCACTTAATTAAGCAAATTGGTATGATTTAATTCTTTTGATTTAAGGCACATATCAAAAATGTCAGCGTTAGTATAACGCTAAACAGCGGGCTACAAATAGGAGATTAGTAACAATTCATCTCAGCTCACACAGTGCCTGAGTGTGCGTATGAAAATTAACCTTAGTATATTTAGAAGCTTAGTAAATAGATTAGAAATAATACTTGTAAACGCAAGAAACTGCCCATACACTCAAAGTAAGGCAGTAGAAGTGAGAATACTATGCGGTTAATTCGTTGGATGATTACATTTTGTATGTTGAGTCTGTTGACAGTGTCAACGGCCGATGCTGCTAAATGTGATACCACGCTTTCAATCGCGCCTATCGTTGTTGACCTAGACAATTCGAACTCCAGCCCTGATTTAGATGATTGTGTTGTATCAACAACCCATCGTTTCGTGGTTGCTAGTAGCTTTATCATAGCGCAATCGCAACCCACCTATTCTTATTCAAACTCAGTATGCGAGTCTATTAGAGCACCACCTGTCGCAAATTAATTTAGTCCTTTTCCGTGCTTAATTAATTTTAAAGATAGAGGTGATCTATGAACACTTACACAGTATTGAAAACTCAACCTGTTGCAAATTATGAACTTGCTGAAAATAATTTCCCAGCTTGTAACACTGACAACCTAGAGCAAGCGCCAGCACATTGCCTAATGCACAATCTACATTTGGCACCTATGCAGCATATTGATGAAAACAGTAGCATAGATGAAGCTACGTTAGTGCTGGACAAAACGCACCGCAGAGCAAGCTTTGTCGTTGATAGCAAAGAAAAGCTTGTTGGTATGATCTCTAATGCAAGAATTGGCAGTCGCTACGTGTTGAGTATTGCAGAAAGACGCGGTTGTACAAGACGTGATTTAAACGTCAATGATGTCATGATCCCACTATCAGATCTTCGTCAAATCACCTTAAAACAAACTAGCCAAACTGTGGTTGGCAATGTGCTAAAAACAATGGAAGAAGGTGGCTTCGAGTTTTTACTTGTTATTGATGAAGTGACTCAGCATCCAGTCGGTTATTTTGACCTAATCGATATGATGAAAGCCTGTGGACGTGCAGTAAATTCAATGAAACCAGCAAATAAATTCAGTGATATTGTTGGTACGATTTTGCACCACGCAGAAATTTAAAAGAATCCCTATAGTTAATGTAAATTAAAGTTAGCAAGGCGTCGTAAGGCGCCTTTTTTGTGCCTCAAGTTTGCTCCTGTGCAGCAGAGGCTAGGCGCTATTTTTACTTTGCGCCAGCAAACCCAAGTTGTCGCCAAGACTCATAGACAAAAACGGAAACAGCATTAGATAGGTTCATACTGCGACTATCGGGGCGCATTGGAATGCGGACTCGCTGAGGCTCAGGCAGTGAAAAAATAATGTCTTCTGGCAAACCTCGAGTTTCAGGGCCAAACAATAGGCAGTCACCTGCTTCATAGGCTACTTCATGATGGTATTTGCTACCTTTTGTCGTGCAAGCAAATACTCGCTTTGGATTTCGTTTGGCTAAGTATGCTTCAAAGTTTGGGTGGCGCTCTACTTCGCTAAATTCATGATAATCAAGGCCTGCACGTCTTACCCGTTTATCATCCCATTCAAATCCTAGCGGCTCTATCAGGTGTAGTGAATATCCTGTATTGGCACACAAACGAATAATATTGCCGGTATTAGGCGGGATCTCGGGTTGGTATAAAACGATATCTAACATGATAGGCCTCAATTAAATTTTGCCCGGCAGTATAGCTGATACTTGTCGACATTTATATGTGCTGCGTTCGATAGAGCGAAATCCATTACCCAGTTTTTAAAGTACGACTGTTGATAAAAACTATACAACCGTAATCTGTTTTTCATTTCAAAGCATTACCCTGTAATATAACAGCATCGCAATGCCGTGGCATTTTGCGAGTGGTTTGACGACTAATCATTTCAGTTAGCCAAACGTCAGATTAAATAATATGAAGAAATGAGGTGCCAGTGGATCGCAGCTATGAGTTTTGGGTTAGGTTTTCAAGTGTCTTTACCATCATAATGGTGGGATTGATGATCGCAGCTAAGTGTTGGGCTTGGCTGTCTTCAGGTAGTGCCGCTATGCTCGGTTCTTTAACTGATTCACTGCTTGATATTAGCGCCTCTTTAATGAATTTCTTTGTACTGAGCTACGCACTGCGTCCTGCGGACGATGATCATCGATTTGGTCATGGAAAGGCAGAAGCATTAGCCGGGCTTGGACAAGCGGCCTTTATCGCGGGCTCTGCGAGTTTATTGGCTTTTCATGGCGTAGAGCGCATTATCAATCCAACCCAAATTCCACATTCGTTGTTTGGTGTGTGGGTGAGTTTATTTGCGATAGTTTGTACTTTGTTGGTGGTTGCGGTGCAGTATCAAGTCGTTAAACGCACGCAGTCCATCGCCATTAAGGCCGACTCGTTGCATTATAAGGGCGATATTTTATTAAACCTTGCGGTGCTCCTAGCGGTATTGCTTAACTTTTACGGCGTAGGTTACGCCGATCCGATTTTTGGTATTTTGGTGGCGGTGTATTTACTTTACAACAGTTGGGATATTGCCAAGGAAAGTGCTGCACACTTAATGGATAAAGAGCTGCCAGATGAAGAAAAAGCACAGATCATACTTATCGCGTCGAGTCATGAGGACGTTTATGGAGTACATGATTTGCGCACCAGGCAAGGTGGCAAAATCAAGTTTATTCAACTGCATCTAGAGCTTGATGACGATATGCCGCTGATGCGAGCGCATCAGGTTGCGGATGAGGTGGTTGCTAGCATTAAAGAAGAGTTTGATTGTGAGATGGACGTGCTTATCCATCAAGACCCAGTTTCTTTAGCACTAAGTAGCTCGTCTGTAAACGCATAAAAATCATCTAACACGGCTTTGCGGGTATTATCTTGCTCGCAAAGTAGTTCATGTTTCCCGATAAACTCTGTAACTGTCACATTATCCCTGTGCGCGGCAAATTGACTTTGCGCCTGATTATCAACAATGCTGTCTTCACTGGCTGTCGCGATACGGATTGGCAGAGCTAGCTTAATATCTTGAAACGAGCGGCATTTATGTAGAGCCGTGTATAACCAAGCAAAGCTAACACCACCGAGTTGTAGCTCGGGAAATTGATCGTACAAACCTCTAAATAGCGCATATCTAATTGGACAATCAGTAAGGTCATTATCTTGAAAAGGTTTGTTGTGGTAGTGCACCTGTCCCAATGCATAATGCTTACCTAGCCCAAATAAACAAGCTGCGCCCGCAAGTCCCTCGGCAAACCAAGTCGGGTAGGGAGTCGTATTGATCCCAAGCATCGGGGCTGATAAATAGACTCCCTCTATGTTATGAGGCGCAAATAATGTTAAATAATCGCAGGTAATGGCACCGCCCATTGAATGTGCCAATATAAAAAGTGGCAAGGTGTTCTGCTTGGCAACGATTTGATCCATAAAGCAGTGCAGCGTTGCAGCATAATCTTCAAAGCGTCTAACATAGCCGATTTGCTTATCTTTAAGTAATCGCGGCGAGTAGCCTTGTCCTGGATGGTCATAGGTAAATACCGCTATGTTGTTTTGCGCAAACTCCCACAGCAATTCTCTGTATTTATGAGCAGACTCAATACGGCCATTAACCAACACCAGGCTGAACGTTGCCCTTTCTGGAATGTGGTAGGCGTAAAATAGCCTACCATGAGGGGTATCAAAAAAGCCTTTTTGGCAGCCTTGCCAGTGCTCATCAATTTCCGGAAGGTGTGATTCAAGTTGCTGACTTTGGCTATAAAACATGGCTACCTGTGTAATGGAATTCGAATGCTGACTTGCAAACCAACATTATTACTAAATTCGATATGGGCATCATGTACTTTTAACGCGTGCTGCGCAATGGCAAGACCCAGCCCAAACCCGCCCATTTGATTTTTGCTTGGCGTACGTGCGCTCGACACTCTGAAAAATGGGATGCAAAGCTTGTCGAGCATATCTTCATTTACGCCTTTACCATCATCACTGATAGTGCATAGCAACTGATTACCGTCACTCTCAATATCGACATTAATAAGGCTAGTCGCATACTTAATTGCGTTACGAATAATGTTTTCGAATGCGCGGTTAAGTAGCATTGGGTCGCCATAAAGTGTTGCCTCGGGTAGTGCTGTGACGACAAGGTCCTTCCCTAATTGTTGTGCCTCAAACAGTGCATCTTCCAATATTGGGTCGAGCAGCTCATTGAGCTTAATTATCTGCTTATCGATTGGCACTTGATCCGCTTCGAGCTTAGATAAATGCAAAATATCGCTGAGCATATTTTCAACTAACTGAGCTTCACGTTCAATGCGCTCGATATAACTTTGGCTTTGCGCTGTGGCATGGCCTGCAGCGAGGCCTGTGGCCATTTGTAAGCGGGTGAGCGGTGAGCGTAGTTCATGGGATATATCAGCAAGCAAGCGTTTTTGATTGTTAACTAAAGACTCTAATTTATCAGCCATTAAGTTAAAATCATGACCCAGTTGACCGAGCTCGTCTTGGCGCTTGGTATTTATATCGGCTCTGCTCGACAATTCTCCACGGGAAAGTTTTGCAGCGGCTTTTTGTAGCTCTTTAATTGGCGACAATAGATCTCGAGTAAACCAAAAACACAGTAATAAGCTTGCGCCTAGCACGACCGCGATTTTTACCCAAAGCGGTAGGGTTCTTAATTTGATGAGTGCACTTGGGGTATGGTTTTCAAAAATTAAATAAAGACGATAACTTTCACCTTGAAGTGTAAGTTCTAGGGGGCCAAAAGCCTTGTACTCTGGGGTAAAAATAGCGACCGGTTTGGCATCTTCGGTAAAGCTGAGTAAATCTAAATTCAGCGTTTTTATATTGGGATCGGCGGCAACGCTTTTTTCGGCATCGCGGTGGCTCAAGTAGATATTTCGAGCCTTTCTTTTACGCAGTTTGGCGACCTTATTCAACTCAAAGTTGGGGCGCTCGCTTGCGCGTATTAACGCTTGTTCTAATTGTTTTAGATTTTGCAGCATGGGTTTTGAGATGCGGTGAGTTTCTACAACATCAGGTTGTAGCATGCTGATCCCAAGCAACAACAACATAGTGGCAATGATAGTGAGCCAAAACCAGGCAAAAACCTTAACAAGTAAGTACCGCTTCATTCATTACGCCTTTAGAAAAATATAGCCAGCGCCGCGGATCGTTTTGATATAAGTGTGTTCACTTAATGCGGCAATTTTCTTGCGAACGTTAGAGACATGCATATCGATAGAGCGATCATAAGGCACGAGTGGCCGGCCTAATACTTGTCGTGAAATTGTCTGCTTGTCGACCACTTCTCCTGCAGTTCTGACCAGCAAGTGTAGTACCTCGTATTCGGTGCCCGTCAGCGACAGCACCTCGCCATTAACAGTAGCGCTTCTCGAAGCAACATCTAAACGCAGCTGGTGGATAGTAAAGGTATCATCCGGGCTGTGTTGTTTATAATGATCGACGCGACGGGTAATAGCTTTAACGCGTGCGAGTAGCTCGCGGTGGTTAAACGGTTTTGGAATATAATCGTCAGCACCTAGCTCCAAGCCAAAGATGCGGTCAAAGTCATCGCCTTTTGCCGTTAGCATAATAACAGGTGTCATCTTCTGAACACGTAACGCCTTTAGTACTTCAAAACCATCCATTTCGGGAAGCATTACGTCTAACAATATCAGGTCGAAATTTTGCTTTAATGCCAGCTGTAGACCTTCTGTTCCTGTGTGGGCCATCGCCACTTCAAAGCCTTCTGCAGTGAAGTATTCTTTTAACAGGCTGCAAAGTTCTTGGTCGTCATCAATAAGTAAAATGGAATGTTTCATTGTCATACTTAGTCCAGCATTGTTGATTGGCGTTGGCCTGAATAGTTCGGCTCTAGCATATTACACCTTACTTCAACGCCTTATGTAAATTGCCTTTGCTTTTTTTTGCAAAGCACTGACAAAACTTTACCTCTGTCTGACGTTCCTTTTCTTTGTGCTTGCTAAATTTGGAAGTGACAAAGCAATGGCGAACAAGGAGCCAATACCATGAAATTACTATCTACTTTAGCATTAGTTACAGCACTTGGTGTATCGACTTTTAGCTTCACTGCAAACGCGGGACCTATGGGCGGGCAGCTTGAGCACTCAGCAAGGTTGCTACTATCTGATAAAGGCCAGAAGTTATTAGAGCTAACAGAAGCGCAGCAAGACCAACTAAAGACGATTTATGCGGATTACAAAACTGCAAAAAAAGCGTTAAAAGAAAGCGGGAAAGAAGCACATTCAACTTATCGTGAAGAAATGAAAGCACTTATGGCAGCCCCAGCCTTTGATAAGGTTCAAGCGCAACTTTTACTGGAAAAAGGCCAAGATAAAAAGCAAGCGTGGGCGCTACTTTCAATGGAAACTCGTCACAAAGTATTCCATGTATTGAATGAAGAGCAGCGCGATAAGCTCCAAGCACTTAAGTCACGTCGTAGCCACAAAGGCCATAAAAAAGCAAATTAAGTCTTTCTAACTTAGTCCTTACCTTCCCAGTAAGGACCTTATCATTTTCAAGCCTTTGTCACCTTCCTATAAAAATGAGAGCTTGTATTCCAGATTGATGTAGAGGACTGACCCCTTGGAATCAGTGTATAAAATATTACAACGGTTTGTACTGGTTTAAGTTACATGTTGATAACATGTTTGCGTTGTGATATTTTTCGATTAAGAGTACATCTAGCAAGTCTGCGGACAACTCTTTGAAATAGTGTCGAATTGAAAAATTCTTAATTTACGCGCACAAACTTTCCAATAACTTTTGCTTTCTTCTGAGTAACTAAGGGTATTCTTTGTTGTTGGCTGTTTGTTACTAGGTATCACTGAGGGAGACATGCAGACACCTGAAGAATACGAGGTGACACTTAGGATCCGAGAACTGCTAAAAGAACTCAAAAAGCGTAAAGGCTATACTAAAAAAACCATTAGCCAGAAGCTCGGAATAGGTCTCACCACACTAGACGACTATCTTAACGGAACAAGCTCATTTCGCTTAGGTACCTTAATTAAATTGTCGGAAATTTGTCGGATCCAATTAAGTGATATTTTGGAAGGAGCAGGGCATATTGCTAAAACTTACCAAAATGAAGTGAGAAGTTCAGAGTCAAAGACGGAAGAAGAGCAAGTAGAACAAGGTGACTAGTGATTTTACTGTGCTTGGTTTTTGCTTTTCTAAGCAAGTAGTTATGAGTGAGTAAAGGCCGAGATACTCGGCCTATAGATTTATTCTTTAAAAAAGTTTTCGTTGTTTTTTGCCAGCATCGCTTCTATATCTTCAATCAAACTTTCCGCATCTTGAGGCGTAAGTTCACCACTTTTCATCGGTGTAGAAATCGTATTTGATTCGTCAGACCAATCACCTAAATCAATTAATTGACAGCGTTTTGAGCAGAACGGACGAAATGGACTTTTATCCGACCATTCAACAGCCTGTTGGCAGGTTGGACACTTTACTGTGGTTGTCATAATACACTTACTTTTTACTTCGTGATTGTGTAAGTCTAATCGCATTTTATCGCTTTGTGAACTGAACGCATATCTACTCTGAACAGCTTGCATGCTAGGTGGGGATCCGTGATAGGATGGTAAAGCTAGGTAAAAGGAGAGGATGTATAAAAGGTGGAGAAGTTCGAAGCAACACTAGACAATTGTCATAAAGAGCCAATTCATATTCCAGGTTCAATTCAGCCGCATGGCTATTTATTGCTATTCGACACCAACACATTAACACTACGCTACTTTAGCGAAAATTTTGCCGAACTTGTAGGGCTTGAGCCTAGCGCTTTAGTCAATACTCATGCTGAAACGATTTTTGAGTCTCCTTTTTTTGAGTTGTTAGCCAGTAATGCTAACTCCTCTGAAATCCATCGTTTGAATCCGATGACGGCCACCATAAAAACCAAGGATGCAAAGTGGGTTGAACTTTCTGTAGTTGCAAGTCAAAACGAAGCTGGTCTCATTTTAGAGCTTGAGCAAAACACGGCGCAAGGCGTTGAAATCAATCATTCAATGCAACACCTTATGAAGCACTCACTGTCTAGTATGGTTGACTCTCAATCTTTACAAGCTTCGTTCGAGATGGCTGTGGAAGAAATTAGAGAGTTAACGCAATTTGACAGGGTGATGCTGTATAAATTTGATCACGAGTATAATGGTGAGGTGGTCGCAGAATCGAAGCGTAATGATCTTAATTCCTTTTTAAACCAACATTTTCCTGAGTCTGACATTCCAAAGCAAGCAAGAGCGCTATATTTAAGAAACCCTATTCGTTTGCTTGCTGATGTTGACAGTGAAAATTCACTGCTTTATCCGCAAGATAAGCCAATTGACTTAAGTGCCTGTATTTTACGTAGTGTTTCGCCAATTCACTGCCAATATTTACGCAATATGGGCGTTCAGGCAACCATGTCTATCAGCATTATCGTTGCTGGTAAGCTTTGGGGGCTGATTGCCTGCCACCACTACGAAAAGCACGTAGTGCCATTTAACATCCGTGAAGTCGCTCAGTATATGGGGCTGATGCTATCTTACTTAATTTCTCTTAAAATTTCGTCTTTAGAAGCAATGGCAGAAGCCAAAGCCCTGACATTGAGCTCGTCTGTTACTGAACGTATGGCAAAAGAGATCTTTTTTGTAGATGGCCTGCGCTATGAATCCGCGGCATTGCAAGAAATGATGAAATCCAGCGGTGTTGCGTGGCGTGTTGAAAGTGATTTGGAGTGCTACGGGCAAACTCCTGCAAAGGCGGATATTGAGAGTATCTACCGCTGGCTTGCGGAGCATCAACTTGGTGATGACTCCATTTTTTATTGTCATAGCTTAGGTGAACTTAACGAAACATTTAAAACATTTGCGAAAACGGCGAGTGGCGTGCTATTGATGCCACTTTCTGCGGATGCTAATCACTTTATTATGTGGTTTAGAAAGGAAGTTATTCAAACCAAAAACTGGGGAGGGAAGCCTGAAAAATCCATTGAGTTTTTGGATGATGGTAGCCACCGTTTAATGCCGCGTAGTTCGTTTAAGTTGTGGGTCGAGAATGTGAAGTGCAAATCTCACCCTTGGACGGAAGCTGAAGTAAGTTGTGCATTGAAGTTTCGTAATACGTTGGTTAATTATGTGTTGGCTAAATCAGAGCGATATAAAAAGCTCAATGCAATTCTAGAGCAAAAAGTTACTAAGCGTACCGAAGCGTTGGAAAATGAGATCACTTCGCGTCGTACTGCTGAGCAATTACTGACGATAGCACTTGAAAAAGCACATGAGTCGAATCAAGAGCTGGAGCGTTTTGCCTTTTTAGCATCCCATGATCTACAAGAGCCGCTTAGAAAAATCCAAATGTTCGGTGATCGGATCCAATGCTCTGCAGAGGGACTAAATGAAAGACATGCGTCCTACCTTAAGCGTATGATGGATTCTGCGGAGCGAATGCAAAAGTTGATCAAAGGGCTACTAAGTTTTTCACGGATTGACCGTAAAGGTGAGTCATTTAAATCATTTGATGGCGATAATGCGTTAGCTGAAACCTTACTGGATCTTGAGTTAGTGATTAAAGAGTCAAACGCTCAAGTGGATACCACAGGGCTTGGTGATGTTTTTGGAGACCGTAGGCAGTTGCAACGCGTGCTGCTAAACTTAATCAATAATGGGATTAAATTTAGTGCGCCAGAAAGAACGCCGCGGGTCTCGATTAGCAGCGAACGTAAAGCAAATGAACTGATCGTTGCCGTTAAGGATAACGGGATTGGTTTTGATCCTGAATTTAGTGAGCAGATCTTCAATCTTTTTGAAAGATTACATGGTCGTAGCGCATATGCCGGTACAGGACTTGGACTTGCTATTTGTAAAAAAATCGTCGAAAGACACCATGGTCGCATATGGGTCGAAACGGAAGTAGGGCAAGGCTCTACTTTCTATTTTAGCTTGCCGATTTCGGCGCAAGAGAGTTAACTTAGCTGTAGAACCATTGATGCGGTTCTGATATCAGCATACAAACTCGAGGTTAATGCGAGTTTAAGGAGAGTGTGTATGGTTCATCATCATGATTTAATTAAACAGCTTCACTCTGTAAACTATATCTTGGTTGCGGATGATGATTTCGACGACCAAGAATTAATCCGTGATGCATTTGAAGACAACGGCGTGATGGAGGCTAAGTTACAATTCGTAAGTGATGGCGTTGAGTTGATTGAGAAACTCAATAGCACTGAGCTATTACCCAGCCTTATTATTCTTGATTTAAATATGCCACGAAAAAGCGGTAAAGATGTATTGGCTGAGATGCGCGGGGCTGCAAACCTTAAGCATATTCCGGTTATTATGTTCAGTACATCGGATTCTGAGCTAGATATAAAACAGTGTTACTTGCTTGGGGCAAATTCTTATATGACCAAACCGTCTCAATATCATGAGCTGGTTGATTCAATGAAGTCCTTGCTGTCCTTTTGGCTTGGCACTGCAAAGCTCGTGATCGATTAGAAGTGAAGGGCCAGAATAACTAGCTGGCCCTTAAGCTGTTATAGCACTAAATAGCTTCGTTGGTATGCTTTTGCTTTAACAAGCGACTTGTCACTGTACCTGCGGTCATTGAGCCCGATACATTGAGTGCCGTTCTTGCCATATCAATTAGTGGCTCAATAGAAATAAGCAGCGCTGCAATTGTCACTGGTAGTCCCATCGCAGGCAGTACCACCAACGCCGCGAAAGTGGCACCACCTCCAACACCCGCAATACCAAACGAACTAATTGCAACCATAGCCACTAATGAGACAATAAAGTCGAGTGCGAACGGGTCAATTCCTACAGTCGGCGCAACCATTACAGCAAGCATTGCAGGATAAATGCCAGCGCAGCCATTTTGTCCGATTGTCGCACCAAACGATGCAGAAAGGTTTGCAATCGCAGGGGGAACATTAAGCTTGTGGATCTGCGCTTCAACATTCAATGGGATGGTTGCCGCGGAGCTTCTAGAGGTGAAAGCAAAAGTTAAAACAGGCCAAATTTTTTGGAAGAAATGCTTTGGGTTTTCACCAACCAAAGTAACTAGTAAGCCATGCACCACAAACATCAGTAAAATGGCAACGTAAGAGGCAATAATAAAACCGAGTAAGCTAATAATGTCAGCCATGCTTGATGTGGCGATCACTTTGGCCATCAAACCAGCTACACCATAAGGTGTAAGGGCGATGATCATACGTACTAATCTCAACACAACTGCCTGTGCGCCTTCAACTGCATTTTTTATTGGACTACTTAAATCTGATTCTTCCATGATGGCTCTACGAGCAGCAATACCAGTTAACACACCAAAAATCACCACTGCGATAATCGAGGTCGAGCGCTCGCCAGTCAAGTCAGCAAACGGATTGGTTGGTACAAAGCTAAGCAGCATTTGTGGAATGGTTAAATCGGCAACGGTTGTTGCACGTTCTTCAAGTACCGCTATTCTGGCCGTTTCGCGTGCACCTTCAACCAAGCCTTGTGCGCTTAAACCAAATGCTTGAGTGATAAAAATACCAATGAGCGCTGCAATGGCCGTGGTAAAAACTAAAATTGCGATGGTGACAAACGAGATCTTTCCAAGAGAGCCTTGATTATCTAATTTTACGACCGCGGCAATCATAGAAACTAAGACCAATGGCATAATCACCATTTTGAGAAGATTGACATAGCCGCTACCAACAATCGCAACCCAATCTAGTACGGTCTGTTTGGTGGTTAAATCACCTGAGAAAACAAATTGTAAGGCGAGTCCAAATAGGCTACCCGCAACTAAGCCTAGTAATACCGTTCGTGACAGGGTTTCGGAGCGCTGTTGAAAGCGATAAAGACCGAAAAGTATGGCAATAAAAACCGCAAACGCGGCGATAACAGCAAAAGACATCAGAATACCTTTCGAAATATATGAAAATAACGCGCTACTATAGAGGTTTTGTTGATTTGGCTAAAATATTCTTTGACTATGGAATAGAACAAAAGGTTATCAATAAAAATGAAAGTTTTTAATGGTTTTTCCTTTCATATAAAGATGTTTTGTAGTGAGTTGGTACTAACTCATAGTAATTAAAAACACTGAGATATGCGCTTAGCTTACAATAATCTTTCGTAGCAGCGAGTTTATCTCGCGACTCTTTTCTAGAGTTATCTCGCGACTCTTTTCTAGAGTTATCTCGCGACTCTTTTCTAGAGTTATCTCGCGACTCTTTTCTAGAGTTATCTTTTCTAGCGTTTATCTCGCAATTTCTTTTGCTTTGCGACGTTAACCGTGTGGCCGCTTTTATAGTATGGAGTTGGGTATACGGTTTATTGAGTAGGTGTAAAAGCGAGTTAGCTCTGAGGCAATGACAAGCGTAGAGTGGGAAAGGTTGTTCCCCGGCTTCGCGGATGCCGATGTCAGCCCTTGAACCCTGAGGTTCAAGGCGGAGAGCAACAGCCTACCGTAGGCTTCTCGGTACATGCCGAGCATGCTCAATAGTAAACAAACTGCTATCCTAAACGAAATTTATCGGCTCAGGGACTTAATCAGCTGTCCTACGAGCTAGGGAACAATTACAGTATATAAAACATCTGCCGATCACGAAACCATAGTAATGCAATTTATGTGTTAACCGCGTGCTTTTTACTCGCTTTGTTTAGTGACTAAGCAAACGTTAATCTGAGCGTTTGCTGGCAACGCTAAATTTGCTTAATTTTTCGAAGGCCACAGCTTCTGGACCGTTTCAAACTAACAGAGTAAACAGGTTACTTAGAAAGGAACCGGTGCAGTAAAGGTCATCATCTCTGCAGTTGTTGGATGTGAAATTTGTAGCATCTCTGCATGCAACTGTAGACGTGAAGCCGCCGCTAACGCCTCTCCCGTAGCGTATAGTCTATCACCTAGGATAACGTGTCCAAGCGAAAGCATATGTACTCTGAGTTGATGAGAGCGTCCTGTGATGGGGGTTAGCTTTACGCGTGTTGCTTGTGCTTCATATTCCATAACTTCAAAATGCGTTAATGAAGGTTTTCCGGTCTCATGACAAACCATTTGCTTAGGGCGGTTAGGCCAATCACACACCAGCGGTAAATCAACAGAACCCGTTTGCTGTTGTAATTTGCCATGAACCCGGGCGATGTAGTGTTTGTGGGTTAACCGGTCTTGAAATTGAATACTTAGATGGCGATGCGCTGCTTTATTCATAGCAAGGCACAGCACGCCGGATGTTGCCATATCAAGGCGATGCACAATTCTTGCCGTAGGGTAGACAAAATTCACTCTGGCGATAGCGCTGTCCCAATGCTTTGGATCTTTACCAGGTACGGTGAGTAACCCGCTTGGTTTGTTGATCACCAGCATATCTTCATCTTGGTACAAAATATCAAGATAGGGAGAAAGGGGGGGAGCGTAATTTAGTAACACCAGCTGCCTCAGCATGAACAGAACGAAGCCGGGTATTATATATGAGTTGCTAAGTGAGCGGTAGCGAGAAAGAGAGCCGCAGCTCTCTCTCGGTGTGGGAGGTTTACTGGTTTGCAACCACAATTAAACGAATCGCATCCAACTTAAGCTGCGCTTTTTCAATGTGTGTGCTCAGCTCAGCCCTTTGTTTATCAAATACTTGAACTTCTTCATCACGGATGTTCGGATTGATAGCCTTAAGTGCTTGTAAACGACCTTGCTCATCACCTAATTGCTTTTGCATTTTATCCATCGCGTTGGCTTGAATGCTTTCAAGTTGAGTTTGTGCAATATCGCCAGCTTTAGTAATAAGCGGGTGAATAGCGCTTTGTAGCGCATTAACTAGCTTGCTGCCGGTTTGTCTGCCAACGGCAGAAAGCTGTTGATTGAATGCATCAAACGCCACGTTTTGGGCTAAGTCATTGCCACCTTTATCCATTAGAATACGAATTGGTGTTGGCGGTAAAAAGCGACCTACTTGAAGAGACTTAGGCGCAGAAGCTTCTGCAACGAAGATCATTTCAACAAAGAAAGTACCGACAGGTAGCTTGTTGTTTTTAAGCAGTGCCACTGACGCACAACCAAAGTCATCGTTACAGATCATATCCATTACGCCGCTGACCATGGGGTGATCCCAGCTGATGAAATGCGCGTCTTCTTGTGACAGAGAGGTGTTACGGTCAAAAGTCACTGTGATGCCATCGTCTTTCAAACAAGGGAAAGAAGGGTTAAGCATGTGCTCGGTAGGTTTGAGAATAATCGTATTCTCGCCTTTGTCTTCTTGGTTAACACCAAAAGTATCAAACACATTAATCATAAACGCAGGCAAAATGACGTCGTTATCAAGTGCCTCAAGTTCAGCAACGATATTATCTGTTTTACCTTGACCACTTGAGTGAAGCTCAAGTAGGCGGTCTCGACCTTGCTCCATCTTTGTGCGCAGCTGAGCATTTTCTTTTGCGGCTTGCTCCAATAGAGGATCTAATTCGTCTTCGTCACAGTTGTGCTCAGCGATCAGCGCTAACAAATCATCAGAGAAAGACTTATACAGCATTTGCCCCGTGGTGCTGGTGGTTTCAAACGCATCTAAGCCCTTGTGATACCAACGTAGTAATACTTCTTGTGCGGTACTTTCAAAGTAAGGCACGTGAATATTAATGTCGTGCTTTTGACCAATGCGGTCAAGACGACCAATACGTTGCTCAAGTAAGTCAGGGTTAAGCGGTAGGTCAAATAGCACCAAATGATGTGAGAACTGGAAGTTACGACCTTCAGAGCCAATTTCAGAGCAGAGCAATACTTGCGCGCTATCATATTCATCAGCAAAAAACGCTGCTGCGCGGTCGCGCTCGATGATAGACATGCCTTCGTGGAACACCGCCGCTTTAATCGCTTCGCGCTCACGTAATACTTGTTCAAGGCTAATTGCGGTTTCCGCTTTGGCACAAATAAGCAGTACTTTTTCGTGCTTTAACTCTTTTAATTTAGCAATCAACCACTCGACGCGCGGGTCAAACTGCGCCCAGCTGCTTCCTTCACCTTCAAACTCTTGGAAGATTTTTTCAGGGAACAAAGCACGCATCGCGTTAAATTCAGGACTTTGAATACCACCAATGTTACCCATTACCGACATTGCTGTTTTGTATTGCTTCGGTAAAGGTACTGGGTATTGATGTAACAAACGACTTGGGTAGCCATCAATGCCACTGCGGCTATTTCTAAATAGAATACGGCCAGTACCATGACGGTCTAGTAGCATAGACAAGATTTCAGCTTTGGCGTCGCTATCGCCACTTTGTGCCTTTGCTAGTAGCTCAGAAATATCGGTTTCTTTTAGCAGTGTACAAAGTGTTTGCTCTTCTTTTGCGTCTAATTTTTTGTCTTGTAGTAGGTTGTTCGCGGCTTCTGCGACTTCTTTATAATGACTTTCTTCTTCAACGAACACGTCGTAGTCGTAGAAGCGGTCTGGATCGAGTAGCTGTAAACGCGCAAAGTGACTGCGGTGACCCAGTTGGTCAGGTGTTGCAGTCAATAAGATAAGTCCAGGAATATCTTGAGAAAGCTCAGCAATACGTTGATATTCGGTGCTTGGCTTTTCCTTTGTGACCGTCAGGTGGTGCGCTTCATCGACAATCAGTAGATCCCAATCAGCGAGTGTGGCTTGTTCAAACCAGCGGCGCTTTTTGGTAATAAACTCTAGGCTAACCAGTACTAGTTGTTCTGTTTCGAATACATTCGGTGCATCTGCATAAGCTTCGCTACAACGCTCTTCGTCAAAAATAGAAAAGTGTAGGTTAAAGCGGCGTAGCATCTCTACCAGCCATTGGTGTTGTAAGTTCTCAGGAACCACGATCAACACACGGTTGGCACGACCTGAGAGAATTTGCTGGTGTAAAATCATGCCCGCTTCAATGGTTTTACCTAGGCCTACTTCATCAGACAGAAGTACGCGAGGTGCAAAGCGCTTACCGACTTCATCGGCAATATAGAGCTGGTGTGGAATAAGGCTAGCGCGCTGACCTATCAATCCTTTAAGGTGAGATTGTTCTTTATCAAACTGGTGTTGCCAAGTTTGATAGCGCAGAGTGTAGCGATCAAAACGGTCGATTTGGCCTGCAAATAGACGATCTTGAGGTTTATTGAACTTGAGGAAGTGATCAAGAAAGGTCTCTTTGAATGAAGTCTCTTCTTCATTATCAACTCGAGTACCATGATAGCAAAATAGTCCATCTTGCTCTTCCACGCTGTCAACACGTAGTTCCCACTCTTCAACATGGCGGATCACATCGCCTGGGTTGAATACAACTCGAGTTACAGGCGCTTCCTGTACTGAGTAAACACGGTTTTCTCCGCTAGCGGGAAATAAAATAGTCACTTGACGCCCCTCAAGTGCCACTATTGTACCTAATCCCAAATCTGATTCCGTATCACTGATCCAGCGCTGACCTAAGGAAAAATTCATGGTTATCTCGTCTATGCAGAAAAAAGGCGGCTATGTTACCTATTCATGTCGGTTTGTTCAATACACAACAGTGACTCAAGCCTTTATTTATCAGGCACTGACGCCTTTTCTATTTAGTTGGCATGGCAATCGCTAACTAGTTGTTTTTTATAAATATGCAAGTTGGATTTTCTACTGTCATAAAAGCGACTTTTGCGACAAATAGACTAAACTTGAACTATACCCAAAACATAATTAACCGCAGTGTTGTGTATTGGGTATAGCATAATAATCTGTAAACAACAGGAATGCGCTATGGTAAAACAAGACAAAGACCATAAAGTGTACGTGCTCGACACCAACGTACTTCTCCATGAACCACTCGCTTACCTTTCCTTCCAAGAACACGATGTTGTGATTCCCATGACTGTCCTTGAAGAACTCGATCACATTAAAGATCGAAAGAGTGACGTGAGCCGAGACGCAAGAGTTGCCATTCGTGGGTTAGATGATGTGCTTCGCGATGCAACACCAGAGCAAATGCTAGAGGGGGTAGCGCTACCAACATTGAGGATAGAAAGTCACCGAACGCCTTGTTCAGGTAAATTGATTATTGTAAACGATCACTTGTTTCCTGATTCCATCTCCGGGTTACCCGGCAACGAAAATGATCACCGCATTATTAATTGTGCGGTACATTTGCAAACTCAGTACAGCGACAAAAAAGTGGTGCTGGTTACCAAAGACATCAATATGAGACTGAAAGCGAAAGGCGCTGGACTCAAGTATGTTGAAGATTATCGTACCGATCAACTGATTGACGACATTGCGCTTTTAACCAGTGGCTTTAAAAAGGTTGAAGGCGATTTTTGGCAAAATGTTGGTGAGTGTCAAACGCAGCAGGAAGGGCGATACACGGTTCATGATGTGCCAAAATCACTCGTACCAGATGTGTTCTGTAATGAGTATCTGATAGATGATACTAATCACTTCGCAGCTCGGGTTGTGGGATACGATTCTGAGCACATTCGATTAAAAGACTTAGGCGTTGAACGTTTGATGCACCGTCAAGCATGGGGAGTGAAACCGAAGAATATCAACCAAGGTATGGCGCTGGATGCATTACTTGATACTGACATTGAGCTGGTGATATTAACAGGACCTGCGGGGTGCGGAAAAACCTTATTGGCGCTTGCCAGTGCGCTTGAAATGATCATCGAAAAAGGAATTTACGACAAGGTAATTGTGACGCGAAATACGCCTGAAATAGCTGAAAGTATTGGCTTTTTACCAGGCACGGAAGAAGAGAAAATGGCCCCTTGGCTTGCGGCAATCACAGATACCTTAGAAGTGCTTCACAAACACGATGAAAGCCCAGTGACTAGCCGAAACTATATTATGGAAAAGGCGAACATTCAGTTCAAATCGGTGAACTTTATGCGTGGCCGAAGTATTCAAAATGCGGTCGTTATTTTAGATGAGAGCCAAAACTTAACGGCATCACAGTTAAAAACCATCATCACTCGCTGCGGTGAGGGAACCAAATTAATTTGTACGGGAAACCTCGCCCAGATTGATAGTAATTATCTCACCCCAGTGACATCAGGGTTAACTTATATTGTCGAGCGCTTTAAAGACTTTGAAGGTAGCGCTACCATTAACTTAAACGGTGTAGTACGAAGCCGCTTGGCAAGTTTTGCTGAAGAAAATTTATAACTTGCCTTGAGCCGACTGGCTCGTTACTCTTTTGCTAACACTGTGTGCAAACGGGAACGAGCCAGTAAATGGATGCGACAAAAGAATTTTTACCACTAAAAAGTTACCGAAAGGGAATTTTAGTGGCGGTAATAATACCCATCCTACTTGTCCTCGTCTTAGCTTACCATCTCTATCAAATTAAACTCGAACGCCAGTACAAAGTACGTTTTGGCCAGTATGAATATGTTTCTCAGCAGCTGAAACAAGAGTTTTATGCTGCACATGTCGTTCTTGATAGTATCGCCGTTAACCTAGCGCAGCCAATTTCTTTTCAAAAGCCGCCAGAGTGGTTAGAAGATATAGAGCAACACCCTGAACATTATTATCATGCGTTACCAAACAATGGTGGAGAGATTGTTGGTCGTGGGCAAGTCAGTGAAGCGCTTTTTGCCACTAAACGATGGCAAACCGTATTATCGCTTAATACCGCTTTTGATGCCGCACTCGCGTTGCAAGGTGGATTGTATGCGGTCGCATACATAGAAGATGATGGTTTTGCGTATGTTAAGCGTCGAGATGCGTCAAGCAGCCATTTCATCACCCGGTTAGTTCAAGGTAAGTTCGAACCCGACTTTAGCTTGGGCAATATAGTCGTTGGTCCACCCGTGAAGTTTTTCGATAGACAAATGTTTGCGCTCGGTAAGAAATTATCAACGGTGGATAACGCCCATGTATTGATGATCTACGATAGCGATATTATTGATAGGTGGTTGTTAAACATCGGCTCCTTAGACGGTACGATGGAATTTAAAAACCAAAGCGATGAGATTATCGCGGGGAAGCGTTATGACCACGACCACGATGGTGTTGTGAATTCATCAGCACCTTGGCAGTACGGACTGCACTTTATTGCAAAGCCCGCCAAAGAACCTATCAGTTTAAACTATCATGAAAGTTATGAGCAGTTTGCCGCTCCGCTACAGCGGGAGATCTTGCTCGAACTTGCACTATTACTGTTTTTTATTCTTTTTACCTTTGTGACTATTGTATGGTTAAGCGGACAAATATTTGTCCGACCTCTAAAGCATTTTGTGAATTATCTATCTTTGCAAGAGCATACACCACAAGCCACTTTAAACTATCCCATCCCCTCAGAATGGCAACCTTGGTTTATACAAATCAAACAGGTGGTGGAGCAAAAATCGCGCTTAATGCATGCCCTTAAGCAACATAATCAAGAACTAGACGACGAAATTAAGCGTAAACAACAGGCATTAAAGCAAAGTTTTGAGGCAAAAGAGCGTCAAGCTGCTTTGCTAAATGCAGTGCTTGACTCTGTGCCCGATATTATCTATTTCAAAAATATAGACGGTTCATTCATAGGCTGTAATCGCGCGTTTGAAGAGTTTATGGGGGTTGATAAGTCGGATTTAGTTGCGAAAACACAACCTGAAGTGACATCTGGATTAACCATTTTACTTGAGCAAGAAGCGGCGATGGAGCGCTCGCAAGAACAAGTGGCAACTAATTTTGTCCTTGGGGCAAATACCTACTTTTTGACTATCACGCCATTGAAATCGGAAACTGGAAAGCTCATCGGTTGTTTGGGGGTTGCGAGAGATATTACTGCCGCACAAGAGGCATATAATGCCCTAAGAGACTCTGAAGAAAACTTTAGGGCAGCGACTGAGTTTGCACCTAATGGCGTTATTTTGGCTGCGATCAGCGGTAAAATTTTGGAGATGAACAAGGCTGCCAAACGTTACTTATCACTTGATAAGAATACCGGAGAAAAGCAGCTGGAACGCTTGTTTGATGAACAAAACTGGCAAGAGCTGAAGCCTGTCTTGGCTGGGCTATTAAAAGAGCAAAAGAAAGTCGTTGAGCACATGATTTCACAGTCGGGTAAGCACCGCTGGTTACAATTGAGTATTTCTTTAGTTTGGGATAAAAATAAGCGCCCTAAGTATTACGTGATCCATATTCAAAATATCACTGGTCTGCTGTTAGCGAAGCAAGATGCTGAGCGCGCAACGCTTGCCAAAAGCCGCTTTATCGCGAATATCAGCCATGAAATTAGAACGCCAATTAATGCCATATTAGGTCTGGCGGATATGATCAAAAGTGAGGCGCTGACGCGAGTTCAGAGTAAAAAATTGCAGCAGCTTTCTGGGGCTGCAAACGAGCTGCTCACCATGCTCAACAGTATTTTAGAGTTTGCCAAAGTAGAAAGTCATCAAGGCACAATTCAATACGAGACATTTCAAACCTGCCATGTATTTACCACGATAGAATCACTGATTAAGCCTTTATGTATACAAAAAGGCTTGGAGTTTGAGTTACAGGTCGACCCTCAAGTTTGGCCTTACCTTTACAGTGATGAAGATAAAGTAAAGCAAATCTTAGTAAACCTACTTGGTAACGCCGTAAAGTATACCAACCATGGTAAGGTGGGTCTGAAAGTAACGTTAACTAATGATAGAGCTGCAAAACAAACCATAAAGTTTGCTGTTTGGGACACTGGCGTTGGGATCAAATCGCAAGAAATTGAACACCTTTTTGATGCATTTACCCAAGGTGATGAAAGCTTCACACGTCGTCACGAAGGCATTGGTTTGGGGCTTGCGATTGTGAAGCAAGAAGTTGCACTCTTAGGTGGCGATATTGCGGTTAACTCAACCCCGAACGAAGGAAGCTGCTTTTTCTTTGAATTGGTGCTAGATAAAGGCGCTTGTCCAGTTGTGGATAGTCACAAAGAAGTTTACTGTCTCACCACCGAAGCACATAGCTTACCAAGCTATTTTTCAGGTCTTGCGGAACCTTTATCTGTTGAGCGATTGCACGCGATGCATGCTCAGCTCGACAAGTCTATTGTTGTTATTCCGCCGGAAACCTCGCTTGACCCCGCTTATGCGCTACCTGGAAATACCGCATTACTACTGCATTGTGAAGGGGAGTTTCCTGAGCAAAGTAACCATATTGCGCTTAATCAAAGTGTGTTTTACCAATCAGCTTATACTTGGCTTGCTGAATTTGCCCATATGACGCAAACCGTCGACAACGTGTGTATGCAAGTTGCTGGTGCGCTTTGCTTAGTGGTCGACGATAACAACTTAAATTTGGATATTACTGAAAATATGTTGAAGCAGAATGGTATTTCTACCGTAGGGCTACAAAGCGCGGAACATATTGAGGAAGTTTGCCGCTCACTGCAACCAGATATCATCCTGATGGATATCCATATGCCAAACATTGATGGCTATCAAGCGACCAAGCAGATCAGAGCCGTATGGTCTGAAACTGAGCTGCCCGTTATCGCCTTGACCGCCAATGCAAGTAAAGAAGAGCGGGCGAAAGCCACAGCCGTTGGCATGAATGATTATTTGGTAAAGCCGATCAATAGCACACAGGCGTGCAAGGCATTGGCAAGTAATATTTTCCAGTCAGATAAAACAGAAGAAATCTTTTTCGATTATGAGTTTGCTTTATCACAAATGATGCAAAATGAAACGTTTTTGCAAACAATGTTAGATAAATTTGCTAAACTTTGCCATGATTACCTAGAACAGGTTGCTGAAATAGAGCAAGGTTCAGCATTATTCGAGTTAGCACACGGAATTAAGGGCGCAGCTGCTGGTCTGGGTTTTAAGCGACTGGCGAAAGTTGCAAAAGACCTTGAAACGCAAAGCAAAACGATCACAACAATAACAAATCGCACTGACTTGGATGTGTTAACAAATGCACTTTCACAGGTGGTGTGCTTTATCGAGCTAAAAAGGTAGCGTCATAAGATGCAGCAAGCTGAGCACATTTTTATTATTGATGATGACCCAATAAATAAGATGGTCCTAAGTAATACATTAGGTGACGGCCATCGGTTATCCCATAGCACTGACGCTAAGTTATGTATTGATGAACTAAAAGTAAGCAAACCAGATCTTATTATTTTAGATGTGTTAATGGCTGACGGCGCTGGCTTTGCTGTTTTAGAGTGCCTGAAAAAGGACGCGAGCACTTACGGTATTCCCGTTGTCGTGATCTCCGGTAGTGTGAGCTTTAAAGATGAAGCACGAGGTTTGGAGTTAGGGGCTGTGGATTATATTACTAAACCCTTTAACCCTTTGATTGTAAAAGCCAGAATCAAAAACCATTTAGCAATAAAAAAGAAAAATGATCTGCTAGAAAAGCTAGCCTCTATCGATGGTTTAACAGAGTTGCCCAATCGCAGGTATCTAGATGAAGCGATGAAATCAGCTTTAGAGAGCGCAAAAGCTGATGGCAGTGCGTTTACCGTAATGCTGGTTGAGGTGGACTATTTTAAAACGTTTAATGAGCATTATGGCTATATGCATGGTGATGACTGCTTATTTAAGGTAGCCAAAGCGCTAGAAGAAGCCGCAACCCGACGTTCTTTATTTATTGGCCGTTTTGACGGTACCCGTTTTGCGTTAGTGCTAACTCAGCATAATATCGACATAATTAATGAAATAGCAGAAGCGTTGCACGACTCGGTTAACGCGTTAAAAATCCCCCATATTGCCTCACCCATATGTGCGCATGTGAGCGTTAGCATTGGTGCAGTTCATATTGAAAATCACTGTAGTAATGAGCTCGGTGAGCTGATCAAAATGGCCGATAGCGCACTTGCCGTTGCACAAAAACAGCAAAGTACGGTTTTTATTAAAGTGTTATAAATATCTAAAGCCATATGCGGGGGCTAAAGCATATCCGCATTATTCACCATCCTTGGTGCGATAAAGTCTTACTGAATTTGCTTTAGTGCGTTGTCGCCAAAGCCAACCAGTTGGTTGTTTTTGAATACCAATGGCGTGCACTCATCTTTTGTTACTTTGCCGTCTGAGTGTTTGCTGTTGGTTGCATAGTACAGCACTTGATAGTTGTCGCCGTCTTTTGACACCAACTCGCTAAAGTCAGGAGTTGCAAACATGTCTTTTACTGATGAGTAAGATGCACCCATTTCAAGGTTAGCAATCTTTTCACGATTTTTACGCTGTTTATGTTCCCAGTTAGACGAGTTGTATTCAGAAGCCCAACCGTGTTCTACTTCACCGTCGGATACAGCAACGATACAGCCTGATAATAGAGTAGAGCTAAGCGCAGCCACTAACATTAATTTTTTCATTGTTGTTTTCCTTTTTAATTTTGTTGCTGAGCAAGTAATGCAAACAGCCATTTATTTTTTGCTTGAATTATCACAAGAGTTGCAAACTCTTTGCCAACTAATAAAGTTTATAAATATCAGTTTGTTGTTATTTTTTAATCAGTTTGTGGTTGATGGTTTTCACTAACTTTTAGCGATATCACTCACTAAAACAATAATCTAGACCACTCGGTTTCTCGTTGTGCCTGCCACAAAACTTTCAATATTAATGGCAATTTCGCCGACTAAACGTTCGATGGCTTCTTTACTTGCCCATGCCGTATGCGGTGTTAAAAGCAAGTTTTCCCCTTGGTATTGAACGAGTGGGTTGCTTGCTTGTGCCGGCTCTTGTGTGAGGACATCCACAGCAGCACCAGCTATTTGTTTGTTAGTTAGTGCATCGACCAGCGCTTGCTCATTGACTATTCCGCCTCTTGCGGTGTTGATAATATAGGCATGATTTGGAAGTAGAGCGAATTCAGCACTCGAAATCAGGTTTTCTGTTTCAGCGGTAAGCGGGCAATGAATCGATACAATATCCGCAACCTGCAGTGCTTCTTCAAAAGCCATTCGTCCTGCTCTAACCTCAGTTACGCCCCTACGTTCGGCAACAATTACCTGAGATCCAAATGCTTGTGCGACTTTTGCAACGGCTTCTCCTAACGTTCCATGGCCTACGATCACAAAGTTTTTACCTGCAATTTCGTTGATGCTGTAATCCAAACGACAAAACATGTCACTTTGTTGCCAAAGCCCTGCATGGCAGTCTTGCTGGTAACGATGAATATTTGTCATTAAGTTACCAAGCATAGTAAAGGTGTGCTGCATGACAGAAGGGGTGGAGTAACCAGCCACATTGGCTACCGCAATTTGATGGGCTTTTGCGGCTGCTAAGTCGATGTTGTTGACGCCTGTGGCCGCAACACAAATCAGGCGTAATTGCGGTAACGCTGCGATTGTTTGTTCAGTTAACTGTACTTTATTGGTGATGATGACTGCTGCTTCTTTACAGCGTGTGATGATGTTATCACTGGATGTGGTGTCGTAAGACGTTAATGTGCCTAGTTTGGCAATGGGGGAAAGATCGGTTCCTGCAAGGGTTTTAGCGTCTAATACCACGATTTGCATTATTTTTATCCTTTTCTTGACTTTGGAGTTAACTCTAAGGTTTATACTTGTAATGTCGACTAGGATAATCTTCAGGACTTGGGAGTGTAAAGTGGTAAAGATTGGTGAGCTGGCAAAGCGGCTTAACGTATCAACTGACACGTTAAGGTATTATGAAGCAAACGATCTTCTACACCCTTGCACAAGGAGCGAGGGTGGGTATCGGTTGTTTGATGAGCAAAGTGAAAAGCAAATGCGCTTTATTCTTCGCGCGAAGGAAGTAGGGTTTAGCCTCAAAGAAGTGCAAGACTTGCTGAAGATAAAGTTTGAAAAGCATCAGCACAGTTGTGAAGAAGTGAAAACGCTGACTATCACTAAACGGGATTTAGTGAGAGCGCGGATCGCTGAGTTACAAAAATTTGAACAATCATTATCGACGCTAGCAGAGCAATGCTGCGGCGGTAAGGAAGCGGCAGTGAGCTGCTCGATTTTAACGGCCTTGGAGGCTATCGATGAATGAACTGATAGTAAATTTTTGGCAGCTATTTTTAGTATCTGCCCCGTGGTTACTGCTTGGCCTAATGTTGGCTGGGTTACTTAATGTATTTATTCCAAAAGATTTATTGCAAAAGCACTTAGGAAAAGAAGGATTTTGGACAACGATAAAGGCAGCGCTGATTGGGGCGCCTATGCCGCTTTGCTCTTGCGGCGTTATTCCTGCTGCGGTGGGACTGAGAAGAGCGGGGGGCTCAAAAAGTGCGACAACCGCATTTTTAGTCTCAACGCCTGAAACTGGAGTGGATTCTATCTCGGTTTCTTATGTGCTACTTGGTCCTTTTATGGCGATTATTAGGCCAATTGCGGCTGTGGTTAGCGCAATTGCGGCTGGGTTGCTCGTTGGTAGTGAGAAAGATGATAAGCCTGTGGCGCTAAAGCACCTTAATACCTCAGAGAAACCAAGCGCGACTAGTGGTTGTTGTGACGCTAATCATCACTCAGAGCCAAAGCCTGCTGAAAAGCATCACAGCCATGATAGCTGTTGCGCCAGTACTAAAGTGGAAACCGTAAAAGTAAGCTCAAGCTGCTGTGCGCCTGCAGGCCCGCAATTAGCAATGGCAGGGGCGAATATGTCTTGTTGTGATACTACGGAGCCTGCCGTAACCAGTTGTTGCGATTCTGCATCAGCCACGACAAGTTGTTGTGAGCCTGCCCCTGTACCTGAAAACCAAGGGGTTTTTGGTAAAGTTGTAGAAGCTGTTAAGTTCAGCTGTAATCAATTACTGTCCGACACCGCAGTTTGGCTTCTTATCGGTTTATTCTTTGCAGCGCTAGTGCAAACCTTTGTGCCTGAGTCTTTCCTATCTCAGTGGGGCGACGGTATTATCGCCATGCTAGTGGTTATCCTTATTAGTATCCCAATGTATATTTGTGCCACCGCTTCAACTCCAATCGCTGCGGGTTTATTACTGGCTGGTGTGTCACCCGGTGCTGTATTGGTATTTATGCTCGCAGGCCCTGCAACTAACATCGCCACAATTGGGGTGGTTGGTAAAGAATTAGGGCGTCGTGCCGTGTTTGCCTACTTGGGCGGTGTTATCGGGGTTGCGCTTATCTTTGGCTATTTAACTGATTACTTGGTCAATACTTACGGTTTTGTGGTAACGCCGATGATAGGTGAAGAACACGAAGTGCTACCACATTGGTTAACAGTATCGATGGGCGCATTATTAGCAGCACTGTTACTAAGATTAGCTATACTCAAATTAGGTAAAGTTGTTAGAAGATAAACTATTGTGGTACTTTTTACCGTATTACAATTGCATGACGCTTAAGTATGTATTGTTCCAACTTGGTATATCGCCTTGGTGGTCAGACATGAAATGCTTAGCGTCTGTTTATTTGACACGATAGAATGCGTTCCAGTATTCGTTAATCCGACAATTTGAGAAGTAGAGTGGATAAATACGCTGACATTAGACCGTATAATGATGATGAAGTAGTGCCAGCACTGGCACGTCTACTAGGTGATGATCAATTTATTGATGTGATCGCCAAATATAACCTGCCAGCTTGGTTGAATGCTTGGCCAGCAATTGCACGCCCACTCGTAAGAATGAAACTAAAAAAGAAGTGGGGAGATTTTTGTACGATTGAACAAGTACAAGATGAAGTGGCGTACTATCTGCAAATTTTAATCAATAAAACGACGTCTAAAGTGACTTATTCTGGCCTTGAAACATTAGACTCGAATACCTCGTATTTATTTATTTCAAATCACCGTGACATCGTATTAGACCCTGCACTTGTTAACTGGGGTTTGCATCAGCAAGATATGCGTACGGTGCGTATCGCTATTGGTGATAACTTACTGCAAGTACCTTATATCACTGAGCTTATGCGTCTTAATAAGAGTTTTATTGTAAAACGTTCGGCAAAGGCGCCGAAAGAAATGCTAAAAGCATTAACCCAGCTTTCAGCCTATATTTCTGACTCATTAAGTGAAGGTAACTCCATTTGGATTGCGCAAAAAGAGGGGCGTGCGAAGGATGGGGTGGATCAAACCGATCCGGCACTGTTAAAAATGCTACAGCTCAATGGTCGCAAACAGAAGCTAGATTTTTCAGATTATGTAAAGCAGCTCAGAATTGTGCCCGTTGCTATCTCCTATCAATATGAGCCATGTGCGGTTGCTAAGGCTAAAGAGCTATACCATAAAAAGCAGTTTGGCCAATATGTGAAAGCACAAGGCGAAGACATTGCTAGCATTGTCGAGGGCTTTAGTTCAGATAAAGGCCATGTGCATATCGCATTTGGCGACCCTATCACTGCGGATGTTGAAAACCCAGATGAGCTGGCGAATGTCATTGATAAACAGATTTTAGATTTATACTATCTGCATTCAACCAATCATCTAGCAGCAGGCGATGATGCGCAAGTGAGTCCAGAAGATAAAGAGGACTTTATCTCTAAACTAGAGTCTGTACCGGAAGAGCTGAAGCAATTGGTGTTGAGCATGTATGCCGAACCACTGCGTCGCAAAGGCATTTAATAGTAGTGAGCATGCGCAACCGTGGTGTTAAGTGGTTGCGCTTTTGTTCGGTTAATTAATAGCTTTATGATAATAAACGACTTCCATATCTCCTAAAATATCTTTGTGAAGCCCTTTTTTCACATAACTCATCCCAAGTTTTTTCATAATATTGATGGAGCCAAGGTTCTCTTCTTCAGCGATAGCGCTCAAGTGTGTCAAGGTAGGATTTGCTGCTATTAGGTCTGGAATAAGATGTTGTGCGGCCTCTGTTGCAAACCCTTTGCCCCAAGACGCTTGTTTAAAACGCCAACCGAGCTCTAAATCCTGATCGTTTCTTTGTTCTGAAAAGAAGTTAGCAGGGCGAACCAAAATCCAACCAATAAATGCCTTGTTTGGCAGCTCGAAACAGCCCCAAAGCCCCCAACCTTTGATCTCGTCCGTATACTCGGTTAAACGTGGAATATATACGGCTTTTACTTCTTCAAGTGAGTTAGTCTGACCGCCTGTGATGTATTTCATTACTTCAGGGTCGCTATCAAGATCGGCGAGCAGCTGTGCATCTTGTGGGGTGAGTAGGCGATAACTCAGTCTTGCAGAGTCCTTTACTTGCATTTTTTACTCCTAATGAAACCCAATAAAACTTTAGAGTACAAAAGCTTATGTCATGAGTAAAGATGTTGCATAAGTTTGCGTAGACGCCAGCCGAGCGCTCTACTAAAATACGCCGGCATTTTTAGAGGGGGAACAGAGTGAATAATTCAGTACTAGCGCTTAGACAGCGTCAAATCGCTGCGGCTCAACGCGAATATAAGGCAAGGGGATCAAAGCTTGCGCGTTGTGAATGCTGCTTATTAGCCACGACTCTATGTATTTGCGATAAAGTCGAAATGGCCAAAGCGGACTGTGCAGTGTGTTTGCTTATGTATCATAATGAAAGCTTTAAGCCCTCTAACACTGGACGCTTAATTGCCGATGTGATCCCAAATAATTATGCCTTTCGTTGGGACAGAACTGAGCCTGACGCTGCGTTATTAGCGCTTCTTTCGGACGAGCAATATGCACCAATAGTCGTTTTCCCAGAGCAGGGCGTAGAGCCTGAACGAGTAATTACTAAGGTGACTCGCACTGAAAGTAAAACACCACTATTTATCTTTTTGGATGGCACATGGCGTGAAGCTAAGAAAATGTTCAGAAAGAGCCCCTACCTCGATAATTTACCTGTGTTATCCATCGCCCCTGAAAAGCTCTCGGATTACAAGCTTCGAGTAGCGCCGCATGAACATCAACTTGGTACGGCAGAAGTCGCGTGTGTATTGTTTGCCGAATGCGGCGAGCAGGATGCGGCAGATAAATTAACCGCGCATTTTATCGATTTTAGAGATGCCTACTTAAAAGGTAAGCGCAGCAAACTGTAGGTCGAAATTTATTTCGACAACACAAGCGCAATATCACGCGACAGATAGGAATAAAAATAAAATAAGAAGCGCGCGACTCATTGCTGAGTCGCGCTTACGGAATCTTCTAAATGCATCCTGCAAAGTTGAGTAGTTCAACGTCCTGAATCTTTCCTCTTCCATGGCATCGCTTGGTGTTCTCGTTTTGCGAATAAAGGCATCTTGCCCTGTGTCCATCTTCCTTTTACACGTCCGTTGTCTTATCCATTGCCATCCACTTGCTAAGAACAAGCCCTTGTTCTAATTGTCCTTGTTTGCTACTTTCCAAAATAGCAGTGCCAATCATCACCTTGTTTTACCTTGGCACTTGGTAGCCTGAACGTGTTGCTTCAAGCTAGGTGTTGCACTGTTAATTGCAACAATTGGCATCTCCTAAGCCACATTTTACCAGTACATCCAATGTACCTTCCTTCCTCATCCTTAACCACCTGCATATCCAATGCAGTAACGTTATCCCTCAACGTTTAGCCTCTCCCCTGAAGCAATCCTTAGGTTCATCATGAACCTTTAACCCCTGCCCTTTAATGTAATCACACCATGTGACATACAATCTCGCTCGCTTTTCCCTATATTCCTTTAAGTGGGTGCTTATCCATTAGCAAATCCTGCCCTGAGCGTATCCTGTGTATCCTTTATCTCTCTTCCTGAGATGTTTTTAAGTATAAGCAGACTAAAAAAAATCGGGAGCAGTGAAATTCAATCTTTTTTTCGTCTTTTTCTGGTAATAATAAATAACTTTTTATTTTTTAATTAGTTACCTTGATTCTGAGTGTTATTTCAACACGTCTTTACTCAATTTCTGGTAGCTAAGTGAGATATATCTCACAGGTGATTCTCCCGTTTTCTACAACGCTAATTTTATCTTGAGCGTAGTTTCAAATATTCAGGGTGTAAAACGGCACAATTACAGGTAGAATTAGTTGATAATAATTATTGTTTACCTAATGGAGTCTTTATGAAAAAAGCACTTGTTACTATACTGGCAACGCTTACTTGCCTACCAGCAATGGCTGCAGAGGAAGTTAATATCTACTCGTTTAGACAACCTTTTCTGATCCAACCTATTTTGGATGACTTCACCAAGCAAACCGGTATCAAGACCAATGTGGTTTTTGCAAAAAAAGGCTTAATCGAGCGTGTTAAGCGTGAAGGCAAGCATAGCCGTGCCGATCTTGTACTCACTTCAAACTTCAGTGCGCTAATTCAACTTGAAGACGAAAACCTAACACAAGCAATTAACAGCGAAACCGTCACTAAGAATATCCCAGCGAACTTCAGAGATCCTGAAGGTCAGTGGGTTGCGCTTACTAAGCGTGTGCGCAATGTATATTCTGCAAAAGACCGTGTAGGCAAGTTAGATGCGCTTACTTATGAAGCGCTAGCGGATGAACAATACCGCGGTAAAATATGTACGCGCTCAGGTAAACACCCCTATAACCTTGGTTTAGTGGCGTCTATGATTGCCCATCATGGCGAAGCAAAAACCAAAGAATGGCTTGAAGGCGTGAAGAAAAATTTAGCTCGTAAGCCTCAAGGTAACGACCGTGCACAAGTCAAAGCAGTAAAAGAAGGACTGTGTGATTTGGCCATCGGAAACAGCTATTACTTCGGTAAGATGATGGAAGATGAGAAACAAAAAGCCTGGGCCGAAGCGGTATATATCAACTTCCCAAATCAACAAGATCGTGGTTCACATATCAACGTTTCTGGTGTTGTCTTGACCAAGCACGCTAAAAATACAGAAAATGCCTTGAAACTCATTGAGTTTATGACCGACAATAAGGCGCAAAATATGTATGCGTCGATGAATATGGAATACCCGGTTAAACCTGGCGTCGAGTTATCGAAACTTGTGGCATCTTGGGGTGAGTTTAAGGAAGACAGCCTACCATTGTCAGAGATCAGTAAATACCGTCCGTTAGCGCTTAAGCTAATCGATGAGGTAAAATTTGACCTTTAATGCAATTATCATTTTCACTGTCTAAATGGCAGAGTTTTGCGTGGCTGATAGGGCTTAGCCTATCAGTCCCGCTGATGTTTTTAATCTTTGAGTCGCTACAACCTGACTCCGAAGTCTTTGCTCACCTTTGGGATACCGTTCTGTGGGATTATGTCCGCAATACGATTTTGCTGATTGTGGGTGTATGCATCCTTTGCGCTTTAATCGCGCTACCACTTGGCTGGCTAACTGCATATTGTGAGTTTCCTGGACGGCGCTTTTTCGAGTGGTCGTTGATGCTACCCCTAGCGATGCCAACCTATTTGATTGCTTACGTGTATACCGATTTGCTAGATTATGCAGGGCCTGTACAAATCGCGCTGCGAGAGTGGTTTGGTTGGCAATCTCCAGACGATTATTGGTTTTTTGATATTCGCACTTTGTCAGGTGCTATCGTGATGATTGCACTGGTGCTTTATCCTTATTTGTTTTTGATTTTTAGAACGGCGCTAAGAGAGCAGTCGTTTAAGCTGGTGCAAGCCAGCCAATTGATGGGCAAGTCGCCTTCACAGAGCTTCTTTAAGGTAAGTTTACCTTTGTCGCGAGGGGCGATTGTGGCGGGGCTGGCACTGATCGCCATGGAAAGCATGGCAGATTTTGCAACCGTACATTACTTTGCTGTGAGCACACTAACCACCGCCGTTTACGATACTTGGTTGGGCTATTATTCACTTACCGCAGCGGCTAAAATTTCAGGCATTATGTTACTGTTTTTATTTTTAGCCCTAACACTGGAGCGAGTGAGCCGCCCAACTCAGGTAGTGCATGAGCGCCAGTCGAGTGTTAACAGTACCACGCTTTATCATCTTAAAGGCGCGCAGGCTTGGCTCGCTAGCGCTTTTTGTTGGCTTATTCTTATTGCGGCTTTTATCGTGCCTACATGGGTGCTTGCAGATTACGCCGTCGACTATTTTGAACAAGCTTGGAATGACGATTTTTTCTTGTATGCGTGGCAAAGTTTAAAAATAGCGTTTTGGGTGAGCGTGGTATTAATTATCATGAGCATGCTGGTGGTGTTTAACCAGCGAGTTAGCAGTGGTAAACGGGTCACGCTACCGGGCAAGCTTGCAAGTACCGGATATGCGCTACCGGGCACGGTGCTGGCAATTGCGGTACTTATTCCACTCACTTTATTAGACGACAAGCTAAATGCTTGGCTTGAAGGTACTTCATTTGAGCCTGGCTTGCTGTTCAGCGGGACGATTTTTGCGCTGGTTTTCGCTTACGTTGTACGATTTTATGCGATTGCGCAAGGCGCGGTCGAATCGAGTTATCAGCGGATCAGCCCAAGTCTAGATATGGCAAGTTTTTCGTTGGGTCGCAATCGTTTCAAAACCATGTTATCAATACATTTGCCATTGCTGCGTCGCGGTATTTTAACCGCAGCACTGCTGGTTTTTATTGAGTGTATGAAAGAACTTCCAGCGGCATTGTTATTACGACCCTTTAATTATGAAACACTAGCAACACATGTTTTCCAATATGTGAGTGATGAGCAGCTGGAGTTGGCTTCTGTCTCTGCGTTATTTATTGTGTTGGTTGGTTTAATTCCGCTTTATGTTGTAAACCGTTCTATGGAGCAGCGAAGTTAATGCATAGTTTAGTGCTTGAAAATCTCTCTTATCGCTATGACGGTGAAGCCGTTGTGGATAGCCTAAATCTGACCGTAGAACAAAACGAGATTGTTTGTTTGCTTGGTGCCAGTGGCTGCGGTAAAACGACCACGCTGAAGGCGATAGCGGGCTTGATTGAACCATTTCAAGGCTCGGTGAGTATTTTAGGCAAAGCCATGAATGGTCATGGCACTTTTGTACCTCCACAAAAACGCAATATAGGCATGATGTTTCAAGACTATGCGCTATTCCCACACCTCACTGTGGCGCAAAATGTGGCGTTTGGTTTAACCTCAAAAAGCAAGCGTGAACGTCAAGACCGAGTGGCTGAAATGCTCCATTTGGTGCAGCTGCAAGACTATAGCGACCGCTTTCCACACGAGCTTTCAGGTGGCCAACAACAACGTGTCGCAATCGCGCGAGCACTGGCATACAAGCCAAATCTGTTGCTGCTTGATGAGCCGTTTTCAAATATAGATGCTCAAGTGCGGTTTCAGTTAATTAACGATATTCGCCGTATAATCAAAGATCAGCAAGTTTCCGCGATTTTTGTTAGTCACTCGAAAGAAGAAGCTTTTGCTTTTGCCGATCGGTTGGCAATTATGGATAAAGGGAAGATCGCACAAGTGGGCGAGCCGAGAACGTTATTCCAACGACCAAAGAGCAAAATGGTTGCCGAGTTTTTGGGTCAGGGAATTTATATTCCTGCACAGCGAGTGAATGGCGCTTCGGTAGAAACCCAATTTGGTGCCGTAAAATCACTCGTTGAGCTCGGTAATATCGACGCGAAGGGCGAAATGTATGTGAGGCCACAGCACATTACGTTAGAAAACGCCGAGCTTGGCAGCGTTAAAATACTCAATCAGCGCTTTATGGGAACAGAGTATATTTACCGTGTTGCATTAGAGGGACAAGAGCTCGAAGTCCCGCATCCAGCGCATGAACCGCTCGACTTAAATCAACCAATCTCTTTAAAAATTAAGGCACATGCTGTAAATTTCTTTTCTTAATAGCAAATGAATAAACGCAGGGAGTAGAGCATGGCGCTTGCCCAATCAGGTGTATGTGCTGAAGCCAATTTGCACGGCTTACACTTGTTCTTCAATGTGCTTGAAGGACAAGACGAGGCGCTAAGAGCGGCGCTCGCCAATTGTGGACGCTTGCAAGAGGAGTTAGAAGATAGATTCTCTGAGTCTATGCTGTCGAGCTTTGTCGCGGTAGGTGCGCAATACTGGCCGCACATTTATCCTGAGTTTATTCCTAAAGAGCTGAAAAGCTTTCCACATATTGTTGAGGCTGAGCACACCGTGCATACTCAGCCTTTTGACTTGCTTTATGTGATCCGCTCCGATCGAGAAGATGTTAATCATATCTTTGCTCAAAGTGTGCTGCATATGCTAAACGGCCTAGTTGAAATGGTGGCACATGTGCGCGCCTTTCGTTTCTTAGACGGTCGTGATTTTAATGGCTTTATTTATGGTGCAGACACACCTAGAGGGCGCAATAAACGGGAAGTTGCACTTGTGCACAACCCGAATGCAGCCGACCATCTTGGTAGTTATATTCACGTACAGCGGGTGAAGTTTGATTTACTGCGCTGGCAGGCGTTGCCGCTCGCTGAGCAAGAGCAATTAATGGGGCGTACACGTCTAGACAATGACCTAATTGAAGATTGCGAACCCTGTAATCATGCGGCATTAACCGAATTGAAAGACCTAAATGGTAATGCGCTACTGCTTAACCAAAGCATGCCATTTGGTGATGTATTTGAACAAGGAAGCTTGTCGCTAAGTTGCAGCGCCAAGGGTGATGCTTTTGAGCAGGTGTTAAGAAGCCGATTGGGGGAAGCGGATGAATACGACCCCATATTAGATTATTCCAGTGCCGATATGGGTTCTGCGTTTTTTGCACCCTCACTAGAGTTTTTGGCGGTGATGGCAAAAATGCCGGAGTAAGTTACTTTTTAACCCGAGTTCAGGTTTTTTAGCTTTACATCTCCAAAGCCCATCCATGGGCTTTGACTTGTTTCGCAAGCGTTTTTCCGCCGTTACAACATATACGGGTTTTTCGCAGGTGATCCGTTACTAACAACAGGTCTTGATTGAATATCCTCCAGCTTTTGTAAAATGTCTTTTAGCTGTTGCTGCTGGACTTGTTCAGCGCTTGAGTTTGCTAAGGTATTTGTCAGCAAAGTGGTGACGGCTTCAAGCGCTTTTGCACTGCTATCATCAACGTGATTGTCGACTTGAATATGCGGTTGTGCCACCGCTTCTAAGCGCTCAGACAGGTTTTCAAATAGCGTATTTTGCTGCTGACCTTGTTGACCCAACGCTTGTTGTATCTGCGCTTGGGTGCTGAGCAAGTCATTGAGTTTGCCAAGGTTAGCGAGTAGCTGCTCGTTGTTCGCAGTGCGTTTGATAGCGTTTTGCAGCCCCGCAATTTCTTCTGCGACTTGTTGCTGTGAAGCTATCAATTGCTTTAGCGGTGTAGCGTAAGGTTGCTGCGTTAAGGCCTCACGTAGCTCAGTTAACTGCGTGGCAAACTCTTGCTCGTTAAGCACTTGAGCCAATTGTTGCAACAGCGCACTGTAATCAAAGCTAAGCTGCTCTTTATCGAGTTTAGCGGCGATTTGCGAAAGGGATTTATTGACAAAGCTTAGTTGTTCAACGGCCAGCTGCGCTGGGCTTCCCTCATCGCTATTGCGGTGCAGGCGGGCATATTCGGCCTTGATGTCATGCCAGCGCGTTGCTTCTTCAGCCGTTAAGGTACCGCGTAACTCAGCCAGTTTCAGTAAGTTTTCTTCGCTGCCTTTGCTAAGTGTTTGTGCTTCACCGCGATAGTGATCTTGAATTAGATTTTCAAGTTCACTGTCATTCATGGCAGCAACCACCTTTTCAGCCATCTTATTCATGTTACGGTAACTGCCTTGTAGCTTAAACGGCGGCTCGGTTCGATAGTTATCATCTTGCGCTGCGGAGGCTATATATTGGGCATTTACTTTGAGCACGGTGTTGCGAATGGTGAGCAGCTTTTTCAGTACGCTGACAATTTCATTCACTTGCGCTTGAGAGTAATTAAATTCCAATTCATTGATGGAGATGTCTTCTCCGTCGGCAATGCGTACTAGCTTGTACAAGTCTTCCATACCACGATTGGCAAGTGGTGCGAGCACCGCATTGGAAGTAAGCGTATTTTCAATAAAGCTCATGGCAAATTCTTGTTCGCAGCCACTGAGAGTGTCACCGAGGTTGTAAATATCCGCACGGTTGGCAAGCATATCTGGGATCTTAAAGGATTCACCGGATTCGGTGTAGGGGTTTCCTGCCATCACAACGGCAAACTTTTTGCCTCTCAGATCATAGGTTTTACTGCGGCCATTCCACACCCCGTCTATGCGTCTTGAACCGTCACATAAAGAGATGAACTTTTGTAAAAATTCGGGGTTGGTGTGCTGAATATCGTCAAGGTACAGCATCACATTATTGCCCATCTCAAAGCTTTGGTTGATCTTCTCAATTTCTTTTGCGGCGGTCGCGTTGATGGCTTGAGCTGGATCTAAAGAGACTTGGTCGTGACCAATGGATGGACAGTTGACCTTAACAAAGGTGAGTCCTAAGCGGTTGGCCACATACTCTATTAGCGTGGTTTTACCATAGCCCGGAGGGGAGATAAGCAGCAACATGCCCATTAAGTCGGTGCGTTTATTGTTTCCTGCAGCCCCTATTTGTTTTGCTAAGTTATCGCCAATAATAGGGAAGTAGACTTTGTCAATCAGCTGGTTACGTACAAATGAGCTTAGTGGTCTGGGTTTAAACTCATCCAATTGCAAGCGCTGCTTTTGTGCCTCAAGCACTTGTGCTTTTAACTGTTGGTACTGTTTGTAGGCCGGAACATGAACCGTGAGATACTCGTTACTACGGGCAAAAAAGTCTGCATAATCTAGGTGTAGCACTTGGTTCTCGATACGTGGGTGTTGGCCCATCAAACCTGAAATTTCGGTTTTTATTTCGGCTTCTTTGACTTGGTATGTGATATCTAACTGGGTGGAAAGCAAAATGCAGTTAGCGGCCTCAAGCAAGGTCTCAGTACTTTCATTTTGCTTACTGCCATAGGCGCGCAGCCAGCTGCTTAACAGGCGGCATTTGTCCGCAAGTTTAGTCAAATGCGTTAATGAGTCTTCAAGCTGTTGCCAAACGCCTTTGGCCTTTGCCATCGAGATAAACTGCTCGCTGGTGTGTTTTGCAGGTGAAGCCAAATCAAATTGTCTCGACTTGACTTGCTTGGCAAGGGCTTTAATTAAGTAAGTTGCGCTTAACTCGCCTGAAAAGCGTTGTAGCTCGGTTAAATAGCTCGATAAATTTTGTTGGCAAAATGCCGTGATCTTTTCACTCAATTCTTTGCTTAGCTGTTGGCTAAAACTATGGTCATCTAACTTCGTTGCCATCAGCTCTGCTTGTGTGGCCTGAAACGCCAATTCAGCTAGCTCAGCCTTGCTTTGTTGAGTATAAAAGAGCTGTGCCGCAATTCGACAGCTGGCAGGGTAGACGAGTAACTCAAGCTGTCGTTTTTGTTTTAGTAAATTAACTAAGATCAGGCTGGCATCTTGATCATGAATGCCTTTTTCATAGCCTTCTTGATATCGAGGTTCTGCAAATTTTTGTACGATAGACAGTAAACTTCCCTCATCAACGGCAAGTTCTAAATCCGCTAGACTAAAGTCGTTGCCATCTTGCTCTGCAGCCGCTAATACTTGAGCTGCAAGGTACTCGCCTCGATATAAGTGACGATTTTCTGAGATCAGGTTTTGCTGCCAGTATGTGCTTGCGTCATTGAGTTGTTGATTGACCTTGGCGTCAGGAATGGTATCAAAATACTCAGTGCCAGTGAGGTGTAACATCAGCTGTTCACCACGAGGCAGCAAAGTCAAATCAAGGATTTGTTTATTGAAACTAAACGCATGTTTGCCGACTTTAACGGTATTGCCACCATCAATATAAATATCTTGCTTGTCTCGCAAAGCGCGGATCGCTTGATCTTTGCAGGCCTTGAGTTTGGCTTGAATATCATCCGCCTTCACTTCATCGCTTAGGCTTTTTAGCTCTTGCGTTAAATCGCGAAGCTTGCCAATCATAGGATCGGAGGCAAAATAGCTATTGATGTCATCTAAGGTTTTAAAACTTTGCGAGCGTCGCGTCACCCCCTGTAAAATCCGCTCTGCTGCGTTTGCTAGGCTCAGCGCGCGGCGCTGTCTTTCGTCAATGAGCTGCTGTTTGTGCGCCTCAAAGCTTTCATAAACGTCATCACGTTTAGCCAAGATCTCTGTTAAAAATTCATCATACTGACTAAATTGAGACTCGAGCTCTTCTAATTGAATGAGTAAGCGAGATAGTTGGTCGTCACATTGCTCTGGGGTTTTGGCAGCGCTTAGACCGCTGGTAATACTTTGGCTGAAAAGCTTAAAACGAGCCGCAAATTCGGCTTTTGCTTCAACACTGCCCACGCTCTTTTTCTGGATTTCTAACGCTGCTTTGGCGCGGTTTACTTGACCATAAATGGCGCTGACATCTTCCAAAATTTTAGTGCGAATGCGGCTATCGTCAATGTCGAGATCCAGCATGGTATGGTTGAGCAAATCAAGTTCAGCGCTTAAGGTTTCCAAGGTCGCCAAAAAGCCGTTAAGCTCGGTGACACTCTCTGTTTGCGCTCTGGCTTGCTCTAAGGAGTCTAGCTGCTCGTAGTAGGGCGCCAAAGCACTATCTTGCTGCAAAAACTCCGCGGTTTTATGGCTTAAGCTTAAGGTTTGCTCATCAACCTGCTGCTGCATGGCAGATAGCGCGTCAAGATTGATATACTTCACTTCTTCAAGGCTTATCACTTTGCCTTTTAAGCGTTTGAGAGATTCTAAGCTCTGAACGAATTGCTCTGCTGTTTTAAAGCTATCTGGTCTCACCTCGCGAAGTACATCTTGCATGGCTTGCGCTATTTCGGTTTCTGCGCGCCGAGCGTCGGCCTCAATTTGGCTTACCTTTTCAAATTCGTCTAGTACCTGCTCCGAGGTTTCAAAAATTTCATGTAGTTTTGCTGTGACATCTGCAAAGTCCGCTTCAGCAAGCCAATGATAGCGGTCTAAAATACTGCGGGTGAGAGCAATTAAATCTTCATAATGAAAGACTGTGGGGCTTTGTTCATTAATGGCCTTGAACACACTGTATAAATCAGAGATTGCGCGTACTAAATCCGGGTTGCCGATCCGGCCAAATATGCCTGTTGCGCGAGGGGCTTGTGCGGCAAACTCGCTGCCACAAAATGGGCTTTGCCAGATTTGAATAGGGTGCACGCGCTCAGGCTCAGGCTCTGCTTTAAAGGTTAGCGCTAAGCCATCGTCATAAATTCCATAGCCATGACAATAAATAGGATTTTGCAGGTTTTTCTCAATAATATTGTAAGAGAAAAGTGCGTAGCGACCCTCGTTTGGTTCGTAGAAGATATACAGTACATCTTCACCATTGGGTGATTTGATCTGGCGATGGAAAATTAAATCGTCCAGTTGGTCGTCAAAATAGCGTGTTTGCCCAGATTGTAAATAATAGCCACCAGGAAAAATAATTCCTTGGTTCTCAGGTAATTGAACACAGGCACCACCCAGCGCATCTTGGCGCAATACCTGTTGGGTGCGGCAATTATAAATAAAATAACGCCATTGTTTTTCTCGGTAGGGAAGTAACTTTAACAACACCATTTCGCCAACTTCGGCAAAACGTAAATCGCAATCTGCGAGTGATTGACTGGCGTCATCAACGACTTCTTGATAAATACCTTCACCGCTTTGGGTATTGTTTTCTATTTTTACGGTGAGTTTGCCACTCGATACTTCAATAAATACTTTGTCGTTTACATTAATATGTGGGTGACGGCCTTCGACGTGATCGGCGCGATCGGTTTTTTGCCATTCAAAGTCAAAGTTTTCCACTTCGCCTAGGTCACGCTCTCCTCGATTATCAATATAATCTAAGGTGTCATCTTTGGCGATTTGCCAGCGAAACACGCGGACATCAGAGAGCTTTTCGCCAATCTGAAATAGTGCAAAAAGCTTGTTTGATTTAACAAATAGGTGTTGTAGACGGGTGTCTTTGTAATACGTGTATAGTTCGTCGAAGTCCCGTAAGAAACGTTGATCAGTGAGGAATTTGGTTTCTTGCGGGTAAGGTTCTATTTCGTAATGATCTTCTTGCAAGTGTAGCTTTTGTACGGTGAATACATCGCTGACTTGGGTATTTTGTTTAAGCCCCATAAAGACATTATAAGCAAAGATAAGCTTGTCGCCGATCAGTACGATGTCGCGCGGTACGCAGTTATGCTCAGTACGAACTCTTGCTCGACCTTTCACTTTAAGCTCAGTGCTGCCAAAAGTATCAACACGCTGTTGGTTGAGTTTATCTATTTGACTTTTCAGTTCGCTGCCAAAGTTACTAAGCCGGCGTTTAATCAGTTGATAAGAGTCTTGTTCGAGCGTTCGCTCTGGCGCTTGTTGCGTTGCTTCCGTCATTCTTTGCTTTCCTATGTGCGCTGTCGCAAATGGGGGAGAGGAGCCAAGCAGATTGACTCCTCAGGGTTAATTACTCTAGTGGTTCGCTTTGTTTACTGCCATTTAACGAGCCGCCAAGTAACTTGAGTAGCTGCTGTTTGTCCGCATCTGAGCTATTGCTTAGTTGTTGGAAGAACTTACTCATGTTGATGTTTTTTAGCGTTTCCGACGACGCATTTGCACCAGCCAACACCCCTTTTAGGTCGTCCATCAAATTACGCTCACCGTTTAGGTGATCTTTAAATACGGTTTGTACCGTCTTACTTTCGCCGACTAAGCCGTCAATTGACTTGCCCACTGTGATGGCATTCATAAACTGGTTAAAGAACTGGCCGTCGCCGCCCATAAAGTTGATATCAGCACCGCTTAGTGCTTTACCTAATACTTCAGCCTGACTTGCAGAAACTTGTTTGTTTGCCTCGATACTCGCAAGCGTCAGCTCTTTCTGTTGATTTAGCTGTAGTGTAAAGCCTTCGTATTCACGGGCGTCTTTATCCATCTTATTAAGTGCTTCCAGCTTCTCTGTAAGACCTTTGGCTTCTGCTGACATCTTACGCTCAAGGTTGATAGCTTCTGCTTCACCTTGTTTTTCAATTGCTTCAGCCATTGCTGATTGAACCTCAGCTTCTGCTAAACCAATTTCACGTTTGCCTTGTGCCTCGGCTTCACTTTGTTTCTTGGTTGCCTCTGCCATTGCAGCTTGTACTTCGGCTTCGGCGCGGCCAATATCACGTTTGCCTTGTGCTTCGGCTTCTAGTTTTTGCTGTAGCACTTTAGCGTCTGTTTCGCCTTGTATCGCACTAGCAGTTGCTTTTGCCTTGATGATATCTGCTTCTGCAAGACCAGGCGCAGCCGCTTCAACTTGGGCAGCTTCGGCAAGAATCTTCTTCGACTCTGCGGTTTGGTTCGCAATACGTAGTTCTGCTGCGGCCATTTTTTCCATTTCACGGGCTTTAAATTCGGCAGCTTGCTCTTTAGCTTTAGCCGCTTCAATATCTTTAACCAGCGCTTCTTCGGCCTCAGCTTGAGCAAGAATAATTTTCGCTTGCTTCTCACGCTCGGCTTCAGCAATACATTGCACGTCTTTGATGCGCTCTTGTTCCTCGGCAACGGTTTTCTCTACGGCAACCCGTTCACGCTGAACATCGGCGATTTCTTTTTGCTCGACTTCCAGTGCTTTGGCTTTTTGGATACGTAAAATTTCGGTTTCGCGTTCGCGTTCGATAATTTCAATTTGGCGAGAACGCGTGACTTTTTCTTCTTCTATGCCGAGTAAGCGAAGGCGATTTTGCTCTGCAACATCGATTTCGCGTTGTTTGTTGTGTTCTGCAATTGCAATTGCTTCGTCTGCTTTGAGGCGTGCTTCTTCGGCTTTTAAGCGCTCTTCATGCTTAACACGTTCAGCTTCAGCGGCTTCACGAGCGCGCACTGATTCGATTTCACGGCGCTGTCTCGCGCTGGCATCTTCTCGTTGACGCTCGACTTCTGCGGCTTTTTCAAAGGCTGCTTGGTTTTGGTTGTCGATTTGCGCTTTTTCATCGCATTTAAGTTGGTTAGTTTCCACGTTTTGGCGCGAGGTTTTTTCGGTAATACGGCGAATACCTTCAGCGTCAAGAATGTTATTTGGATCTAACTTTTCGATAGAGGTTTGTTCAAGATAATCAATCGCCACATCCTCTAACGTATAGCCAGATAAATCTTGTCCAATCACTTCTTTAATAGAATCTCGGAACTCATTACGATGTGTAAATAGCTCCTCAAAATTCATGCGTTTACCAACGGTTTTCAAGGCTTCGGAGAATTTTGCCTCAAATAATGCTTGTAAGGTTTCTGGTGCAGATGCGCGGGCACAGCCAACTTGTTTCGCAACACGTAGGATATCTTCTTTGTTTTCGTTTACGCGAATGTAAAAAGTAATGGCGATGTCAGCACGGATATTATCTTTACAGATCAGGCCGCTGTTTTCACGACGCTCTAATACCATGCGATTAGTTGAAATATCCATGACTTCCATTTTATGGATCACAGGTAGTACGATGCCGCCCGTTGTCGTAACATCAGGTTCGTTTTTCATCTTGTTGATGATCAGTGCCTGACCTTGTTCAACCTTGCGGTAGAACTTTCCAATCAGAAGTAGAATGGCAAAAATAATGACGATGGATATACCCACGATTGTGAGCACTGGTCCGAGGTTGTTTAGAAATTCCATGTTTTTTCCTGCGTTGCGCTATGTTGTTTGAGTTGGTATTAGCTGTATCAACTCGTTCCTAAATTCCGTTATTTTCTGTATTATTACCAAGGTTTAGCCACAATAGTGTAGCTATGTGTAAGGGGGTCGTGTTCGATAAGTAAGGCACTGTCTCCTAGTGTGAAGGTGTTATCTTCATCCGAGCGTACTTCAATGAGTTGATCCGTTCCTTGAATATATACTCGGGCTTGGCCAAAAGTGTTACTGACTCTTGATGTTGCAATGACGCATTCGAGCCCAACCAGCGCTTGCTTCGATGTGGTTTCTTGGCTTTCGAAAAAGCGCCGTAATGGCCGTACAATCACGGCGGTTAGTGGTAGTGCAACAATGAGGCTGACGAGCATAAATGCCGTTCCCACCAGGTAGTAAAAAATGCCATTACCCAGTAGGTAAGCAAAAAATTGTTGTACATAAATACTGACAATCCAGCCCAGCGCGATGATTAGGCTCAGTGAAATACTCACTGGGACGCCACCAAAAGCAACCTCCCAAAAAGAACCAGAACTTGCGCCTTCGGCTTCAATATCAACATCGCCTTCTAAGATATCGATATCAGCAAAACCGAGTAAAGCAATTAACCAGAACAATAGCACTATGAGTAATAGTGTTGAAAAAATAACAGTGGGAAACGTAAATACAGTATTTAAAAATTCCATTGTTGCTCCTTGACTCCTTGCTTTTCCTTTTTAAGTGGTTAAGTAAGCAAGTAAACTGGCCCACTCAACGTCATCAGGCGCTTTTTGGGCCTATCAAAGCGGTGAGTTCCGCATCATAGGATAGTGAGATGAATGAGTGAAAAGAATAGCGTGCGTGTCCGATGGGTTATCGACATCGCAGGAAACAAGTCCGAGAAGCTAGTCAATCAGCTTAAAAACTATCCATGCGTAGTGAGAAAAATCTCACCTTGCGTTTCTAAAGTTGCCACACAAGGACATATTATGTCAAACATTTTTTTGCTGTAAAGATAAGCAGTTTATTCTGTTTATTGTGATAGTGGGAAAGCGTGTTTGTTGGGAGGAAAGTACCAGAGTAAGTGCTAACTTGTGAGTTAGCACCGATAAAAATAATAGACTAAACGTTATCGAACAGGGTTTTTACTTTATCTAAAGTAACGTCGATTTCAGATACTTTGGCAGGGGCAATAAAAATCGTGTCATCGCCAGCGATGGTACCTAATACGCCGTCTGCGGTGCCTAATGAGTCAAGTAGTCTCGCAATTAACTGTGCAGCACCAGGACTGGTTCGAATAATAATCATCATTTCGTTGTGCATAATATCAACGACTAACTGACGCAAAGGGCTTTTTGCTGTTGGCACGCTCATTTCTGCGGGTAAACAGTAAACCATTTCTTGCTTAGCATTACGTGTACGTACAGCACCAAACTTGCTCAGCATGCGCGATACTTTACTCTGACTGACGTTGTCAAAACCTTGTTGTTTTAGAGCATCAACAATTTCACCTTGAGAGCCAAAGTTTTCTTCTTTTAAAATGGCTTTAAATGCTTTGATCAGTGCTTCTTGTTTTTCTTGCGGCTGCATAGTCTGTCTTCTTTTACGGCTAATCTTTAAATTCTACACAAAACCACCGAGATTCCCAAATTTGCGCGACCAAAATGGCAGTCGTAAAGCATAAGTGGACAAAGTGTCGCGATCTTTACACTTTTATTTAAGACATTAGTCAAAAAATCTCGAAAATAACCGTGATTAATTTGTGTTTAACAGCGCTTTTCATTATCTTTACTGCACACTCAATTCCACCTTCAAATTATGGAGAATTCAAATGAAAGTTGCTGTATTAGGTGCCGCTGGCGGTATCGGTCAAGCTCTATCTTTATTGCTTAAAAATGGTCTTCCAGCTGGCTCGGAGTTAGCGCTTTATGACGTTGCACCTGTTGTACCTGGTGTTGCAGTTGACTTATCTCACATCCCAACTGCGGTAAAAGTAGCGGGTTATGGTAAAGACGACCTAGACCCAGCTCTTGCAGGTGCTGACGTAGTGCTTATCCCTGCTGGTATGCCTCGTAAGCCTGGTATGGACCGTGCTGACCTTTTCAACGTTAACGCAGGTATCATCAAGACACTTGCTGAAGGTATCGTTAGAAGCTGCCCTAAAGCACTTGTTGGTATCATCACAAACCCAGTAAATGGCACGGTACCAATCGTTGCTGAAGTGTTCAAAAAAGCAGGTACTTATGATCCAGCTCGCGTATTCGGTGTAACAACCCTTGACGTTATCCGCGCTGAAACTTTTATCGCAGAGCTTAAAGGCCTAGACGTTGCTGAAGTTAAGATCCCAGTAATTGGTGGTCACTCAGGTACTACAATTCTACCTCTACTTTCTCAAGTTGAAGGTGTTGAGTTCACTGACGAAGAAGTTGCTGCACTAACGACTCGTATCCAAAACGCGGGTACTGAAGTGGTTGAAGCTAAAGCGGGTGGCGGTTCAGCTACACTTTCAATGGGTGCAGCAGCAGCACGTTTCTGCTTCTCACTAGTGAAAGGTCTACAGGGTGAAGAAGTACTTGAGTACGCATACGTTGAAGGTAACACAGGCGATGCAACATTCTTTGCACAGCCAGTTATCCTTGGTAAAAACGGTGTAGAGAAGTTACTTCCTTACGGTGAGCTAAGCGCGTTTGAGCAAAAAGCAAAAGACGACATGCTAGCGACACTTGAAAAAGACATCAAAGAAGGTGTTGATTTCATGGCGTAAGCCAGATTGATACAAAAAAACCAGTCGCTTCACAGTGACTGGTTTTTTTATGTGTGATTATTCTTAGTGAAGAATACGTGCTCTGATAGTTCCTTCAACTGCACTTAACTCTTTCAACGCCACTTCAGAGTGGTCGCTATCGACGTCGATAACCACGTAACCAATAGATTCATCCGTTTGTAGGTATTGCGCCGCAATATTGATACCGTGCTGAGCGAACGCTTGGTTGATTTGTGTTAGTACGCCTGGGCGGTTTACGTGTACGTGTAATAAACGACTTCGGTTTGATAATTCAGGTAAAGAAACCTCAGGGAAGTTAACTGCCGTGACTGTTGAACCGTTATCTGAATATTTCGCCAACTTACCCGCGACTTCTACACCGATGTTTTCTTGTGCTTCTTGGGTAGAACCACCAACGTGTGGGGTTAGCAGTACATTGTCAAACTCGCGTAGTGGTGAGACGAATTCTTCATGATTAGATTTTGGCTCAACGGGGAATACATCAATAGCAGCGCCGGAAAGTTTCTTTGCCGCTAATGCTTCAGCTAAGGCGTCGATATCAACAACCGTTCCGCGTGATGCATTAATTAGTATTGCGCCTTGCTTCATCACTTCAATTTCGGCCATGCCGATAAGGTTTTTGGTCTGTGATGTTTCCGGTACATGCAAACTGACCACGTCCGCTCTTTGTAACAATTGCGTAAGCGTGTGTAACTGGGTTGCGTTACCAAGCGTGAGCTTATCTTCGATGTCATAAAACTCGACGTTCATCCCGATATTCTCAGCCATAATGCCAAGCTGGGTGCCAATGTGACCATAACCAATAATACCCAGCGTTTTACCACGGGCTTCGTATGACCCGTCGGCAGATTTATCCCACTCACCGCGATGTGCCTTTGCGTTACGTTCAGGAACACGGCGCAATAACAAGAGAATTTCACCTAATACGAGTTCAGCCACAGAGCGGGTGTTAGAAAATGGCGCGTTGAATACGGCGATACCGCGTTTTTTAGCGGCATCCAAATCCACTTGGTTGGTGCCGATGCAGAAACAGCCAATCGCGACCAGCTTTTCAGCCTGTTCTAATACTGCTTCCGTAAGGTGGGTACGTGAGCGGATCCCGACAAAGTGAGCGTCTTTGATCCGCTCGATCAGCTCAGGCTCCGGTAAGGATGTTTTAACGTAGTCTATGTTGCTATAACCGTTGCGCTTTAGTGTCTCAACGGCGCTTTGATGCACGCCTTCTAACAACAAAATTCGAATTTTATCCTTTGATAACGAAACCTTGCTCATCTGTAATCTCACTAGTTGATTTTAGGCCCTTCTGGAGTGCCTGTTATTACAACGTCAGCGCCACGCGCGGCAAATAAGCCATTAGTCACGACGCCAACAATCTGGTTAATTTTTTCTTCAAGCGCTTTTGCTGCGCTAATTTCTAGGCCATGCACATCAAGAATGACATTGCCGTTATCAGTGATAACGCCTTGGCGGTAAACCGGATCGCCACCTAATTTTAGTAACTCTCTTGCCACGTAGCTACGCGCCATAGGGATCACTTCAACAGGTAGTGGAAATGCGCCTAGCGTCTCAACATGCTTTGTATTATCAACGATACAAACAAATTTCTTGGCAACGGCTGCAACGATTTTCTCGCGTGTCAGTGCTGCGCCACCGCCTTTTATCATTTCATTGGTGCTGTTGATTTCATCTGCGCCATCAACATATACCGCAAGCTCTGACACATCGTTTAGCTCGAAAACTTCAATACCAAGTGCTTTTAGCTTCTCTGTTGAAGCTTCAGAGCTTGATACTGCCCCTTTGATTTGATCCTTGATACTGCCAAGCGCATCAATAAAGTGGTTTACTGTTGAGCCTGTACCAACCCCAACAATGGTGTTTTCTTCTACATAGTTCAAAGCTGCCCATGCCGCGGCTTTTTTCATTTCATCTTGAGTCATAACGCTACACTTAGTTGTCATTGAAGTTGTATGGAGTATAACTCAATCAAAGTGTCAGCGTCATGGTCAAAAGCGCCTCAAAATGCGCTTAACTATTTGCCTGCTCAATTATTTTTTGGCCAAGTGTATAGTTGGGTTGGAGTGAGGATAGTTGGGAGCGGTACATCCCAAGCTGCTGTTGGTAAGCTCGGAACTTGCTGGCAATCATGAGCAAGGCCAACAAGTGCTGGTTTAGCTCGCTGCTCAGCGTAGTGTAACGCTAAAGTTCTATCGTAGTACCCACCGCCCATACCGAGGCGATTACCTTGCTCATCAAAAGCAACCAGAGGCATCAAAAGTAAATCCAGTGATGCAAGCGGTGCCACAGCTGAACAATCTAACTTAGGTTCCAAGATAGCATAGCGATTTGCCTTCATGGGTGAGTTTTTTTCATACTTCTGGAAGAGTAAATTTGCAGGGTTGAAGGGATGGATTACGGGTAAGAAAACCTGGTGATTTTTATCCCAAAGCGATTGAATTAAAAGGGATGTATCTAGTTCGCCATCGTTTTGAATATAGACCCCTATATTGGCATTTTTTGGGAGGTTTATTTGTTGAAAAAAATTAATGTTTAGATGTGCCGCGGCTGTCTTCTGTTGCTCTGCTGATAGCGAGTTTCTTGCGTTTCTAATCATTTTTCTCAAATCAGCACGAGTAACTTGAGATTTATTTATGTTGTTATTAGTTTTATTCATTCTAACGCGAGCCACTCAGGGAAAAACAAACTTACACCAAGCAGAATAAATAAAATAATTAATACAGCGAGCAGATAATATAGCCAAGTTTTAGATTTAGCCGGAGGGCTAGGCTCAAAGTCCAGCTCATCGAATAGCTCCTTCGTCTCCCACTCTTCGTCTGTTGTATCTTCAATTTCAGTATGAGCGGTTGGTGCTACGCGTTGCTCAAGTTCTTCTAATCGCTCTTCGATACGTATTAGACTGCTTGTGATGTAATCCAGCGCTTCAAATACGCGCTCTTGATCTGCGTTAGTTGGGGTAGCGGCTGTTTGGCTTTGTAGCTTGGCGTTGATCCCCGCGCTTGCAAGTAATTTTACCTGTTTTAGCGCTTTGGCTTTATCTGCAGGAGCAAACAAGTTTTTGCCAGCGTAAAATTGCTGGATCTTTGAGGGTGAGGTTTTCAACCTGTCTGCCATCGCGATAGCGGCGCTTTGTTGATCCTTACCGTCGGCCATGCCAACGAAGACGACTTTAAACTGCTCGTTCATGGTGCGTGCCTAAGTTGTAGAGAGATAGTATTGAGTATATCTAGATTATAGGTAACTGTAGAAGGATAAAAGGAAATTTTTGCAACCTGGTGAGCATTAAGATAAGTGACCGCTTGCGCGGCCACAATGGGTTGGGAATTTAGTAAAGCGCTGACTGATCCGCCTTGGGTGTTGTTTTTAAGATAAACTCGCGGAGATCTTCGTTCGATTTTTGTAAATCTTCATGACGCAGGTACATCATGTGCCCGGAGCGGTAACCTTTAAAGCTTAAGCGATCACGCATTTTTCCGCTCGGATCGAGTTGCCACATATTGTACTTGGCATCAAAGTAATTCGTTGCGCCATCGTAGTAGCCAGACTGGATCATCACGTTTAGGTAAGGGTTTTGTGCCATCGCTAATCGTAATTGTTCACCGACATTATTATCGCTGCTATCCCAAGGGTGAACTGAACCAAACATATTATATTTTACATCGGTTTTATAGTTGAGTTCTGTAGCGAAGTAATGATTAATCGCTGGCGTAAATGAGTGCAACCAAGAGGCCAGCTCAGGCCAATAATCAGGGCGAGAACCAGCGTCTCTTTTATCAATACCAAGATAGCGTGAGTCCAACCGACCTAGGGTATAGCCACGCTCACGCAATAGCTCTTTCCAAAATGCCGCAGTAGGAATATCTAGGTTGTTTTGAGCTACAAAGCGCTCGCTTAAGCCACTATATTTAGCAACGGCCTGTGTCACACTTTGCTTTTCTTGGGCACTGATAAATGCGCCTTTGGCGAGTGCGGGAAGATACTGATCAACCGTATATTGTTCAACCTCTGCAAGTACTTCGAGTAAATCTTTATTTTGCAATTCAGAAGACAGCGCTTTGTGGTACCAAGCGGCGGCAGCGTAATACGGTAAACGGTTTGCCACTTCAACCGGACCTTCTCGTTTAATGCCGATTTCTGTAGGAGATACCAACACCACGCCATTGAGATAAAGCCACTGATTGTTTTGCATCGCGTGCGCAAGACCTGACACTCGAGTCGTGCCGTAGCTCTCACCAATCAGGTACTTAGGAGAAAGCATACGCTCATTGCGATGAATAAATGTATTGAGCCATTCGGCTAAGTACTTCACGTCCGCGTTGACGCCAAAAAACATCTTTGTTTGTTCGGCTTTACTCGGATATTTACCTTCAGCATTTTTGAGTACGCGAGAATAACCTGTGTTGACTGGGTTTACATAAACAATATCGGCAACATCTAGCACTGAATATGGGTTGTCTTTCAAGCCGTAAGGTTGCAGTGGATATCCTTCGTCATCAATTTTTAATACTCTTGGGCCAGTATAGGCAATGTGCATCCACACGGAAGCCGAGCCCGGACCACCGTTAAATGAGATCAGCAGCGGACGTTTGCTCATATCTTTGATTTTTGTGCGCTTGTAGTAGGTGTAATGCAACGTTGCAACTGCGTCGCCGTTTTCATTCCACACCGGCTGCGTGCCTGTTGTCGCGGTGTAGTTAATACGTTCACCTTTTATTTCGGCTCTATGCTCAGTTGTTATTTTATGATCTATCTCAATTGCGCGGTTGTGCTCCTCAGCTATGCTTGGTGCTGAGAGTAGGGCACAACTCATGAGCAATAGTGGTAGTAGTTTTTTCATTGCTTCCTCGGTATTGCATTAGGTATGTCTGCATTAAAGAAGTATTTCATCTGAAATTCAAAGCCGTTGAGACAAACTCAACAAAAAAAACGGCAGGTTTGAAAAATAGGCTGTTGTAACCTCGTTTATCGAAAAGTAACGAATTTGAGCCGATTTGGTTTTTTTTAGTGCAAGATTCGCGTATATTTAATACTTAATTATGTAGTAATAAAGTATTTAGCCTCGTTAAATTCTTGTTTCACTGCGCTTCTCGTTGTACTTAAGAGATCTCAATCCATGCAAAGAATTTTAATTGTTGAAGACAGTAAAGTCGTACAACAGGTATTGCGACACCTTGCTGCTCAGCATCTAGATGTCGAAATCGATTTTGCTTGGTCCCTCAAGGAAAGTAAGGACTTCTTAGCACAGCACCAATATACATTGGCGCTGGTAGATTTAACGCTGCCCGATGCGATGGACGCAGAGGTCGTGCAGCTCACGCTTAGCCACAAAATACCCACCGTGGTGTTGACCTCAAAAATAGATGAATATAGCCGCCAGCAAATGCTTGAAATGGGTGTGGTGGATTATGTGATTAAAGATAACCGCGATTCATACCTATACGCGGTCAAGTTAGCATCTAGACTATTGAGAAACCAAGGTTGCAAGGCGCTGATCGCCGATGATTCTGTGATCAGTCGCGCGGTAATGAAGCAGATGCTTGAAAAGCAATTATTTACAGTGCTTGAGGCGCAAGATGGCGAACAGGCATTGGAGATGTTGCTATCTGACCATGAAATTAAGCTACTGCTGACGGACTTTGCGATGCCGACGATGGATGGCTTTGAGTTGGTAAAATCCGTTCGTAATAGTCGTGGACGAGATGAGTTGGCGATTATTGGTCTGTCTGGCGCAGGAAGTCATGGCTTGTCAGCAAAGTTTATCAAATACGGCGCCAATGACTTTTTGGCAAAACCTTTTATGAGTGAAGAGTTTCATTGTCGTATCATGCAGACGATGGAACAGCTCAATTTGATCGCAGAAATCAAAGAATATGCGCATCGAGACTATTTAACAGGGCTTTATAACCGCCGCTATTTTTGTCAGCAAGCAGAGCGTTTAATCAAGAACAAACCGAGCCAGCATATATTGGCATTGTTAGACCTCGATCACTTTAAGTCTATTAATGATCAATATGGTCATGAAAGCGGTGATGATGTACTTAAACAAGTTGCTGATTTACTGCGTAGTGCATTTGGTCACTACATTGTCGCACGTATTGGTGGGGAAGAGTTTGCTTTGCTTATTCCAAGCTCAGATATGAAGATGGCAAAGCACATGCTAGAAGACTTTAGAGAGCGCCTTGCACAGCAAGCATTCAAAATTCCTGAGGGTAAGCATTATTGCACCATCAGTATTGGCCTCGCGGCTTGCCAATCAAAGAGTTTAAGCGAAGTAATGCGCAAGGCAGATAAGGCGCTCTACAAAGCGAAGGACAAACAACGAAATTGCGTTATCGCGCATTAGCTTTTCGTTATTTGGGTGTTTATGCACCAATTCAGTTCAGACTTAATATCAATGCACCTGGATGGTGCATTTTTTATGCGTGAAATTCCACCTCTCACTTTAATTCATTGTTAATTAAGGAATAAAAAATTTGGCATAAAGGTTGGATTACTGCATACAACAGGATCAACTGTCCTAAGGGGACTCAGCATGAAAATGATAAGTGCAATAATAAAACCATTTAAGCTTGATGAGGTACGTGAAGCGTTAGCCGATCTAGGGATTGAAGGTATGACGGTTGTTGACGTTAAAGGGTTTGGACGTCAGCGCGGTCATACCGAACTGTATCGCGGTGCAGAATATCAAGTCGATTTCATTCCAAAAATAAAAATAGAAATTGCGACGTTAAGCGAAAACGCCGAGCGCGTTGTGGAAACGGTTACAAAGGCTGCGTTCACTGGAAAAATTGGTGACGGAAAAATCTTTGTTTACGACTTAGACCAAGTTGTTCGGATCCGTACCGGCGAACTTGATGAAGAAGCCATTTAAGGGGAGCCGAACAATGGAAAATACAATAATAGAACTAAAATTTTCATTAAATACCTTTTACTTTTTGATCTCTGGTGTCTTAGTTATGTGGATGGCTGCCGGATTCGCTATGCTTGAAGCGGGATTAGTACGCTCAAAAAATACCACTGAAATCCTTACCAAGAACGTCGCACTGTACGCCATTGCTTGTACTATGTATTTGCTTATTGGTTACAACATCATGTATGTCGATAATGCCGAAGGTGGGGTTTTACCAAGTCTCGGTGCGCTCATTGGCAGTGCTGCTGATGATGCCGACCATGCACTGCAATCCGACTTTTTCTTCCAAGTGGTATTTGTTGCAACGGCTATGTCAATTGTCTCTGGCGCTGTTGCCGAGCGTATGAAATTGTGGGCGTTTTTAGCATTTTGTGTGGTGTTAACTGGTTTTATCTACCCGTTAGAAGGCTATTGGACGTGGGGCGGTGGTTTCTTATCTGAGCTTGGCTTTGTTGACTTTGCCGGTTCAGCCATTGTGCATGGTGCCGGTGCTGCTGCGGCACTAGCGGGTGTTCTGTTACTTGGTGCGCGCAAAGGAAAATATGGCAAAAATGGTGAGATTTACCCAATTCCTGGTTCCAACATGCCACTAGCTACACTAGGCACCTTTATTTTGTGGATGGGATGGTTTGGCTTTAACGGTGGCTCTCAACTGTTCCTTGCCGACAAAGAAAATGCCATCGCGGTCAGCCAAATCATGCTAAATACCAATGCGGCGGCGGCGGCAGGTGCGGTTGCTGCACTGTTGGTGTGTAAATTAATGTGGGGCAAGGCGGATTTAACTATGGTACTTAATGGTGCGCTAGCAGGTCTGGTGACTATTACCGCTGAGCCTGCCTCTCCAACACCTGTATTAGCGCTTATTCTCGGTGCCATAGGCGGTGCATTGGTGGTGTTTAGTATCGTTGCGCTAGATAAGGCAAAAATTGATGATCCTGTCGGTGCTATCTCTGTTCACGGTATATGTGGTGCGCTAGGTGTGATGATGGTGCCATTTTCAAACTCAGACGCTACTTTCCAAGGTCAGGCTGTGGGACTTACCACTATTTTAGGTTTTGTTTTCATTGCTTCTTATATTGTCTGGAGTGTATTGAAAGCGAGCATGGGGATCCGCGTTGGCGAAGAAGAAGAACTAAGCGGTATGGATCAACATGATTGCGGCGTAGATGCCTATCCCGAGTTCGTGACAGTTCGCGGACAATAATACCAATTTGGCTCTCAGTCAATATTGTAAAGTTCTCGTTGTCTAAACAAAGTGAGTCCAACAGGGCTCACTTTTCTTTATATATATTATTCTACTTTCAGCAGTTGTTAATTTAGGTTACCCTACCATCTTGCGATTCATTTTTTAGTTTTACTTGGGTCATGACGGATAAAAAGAAACGAAAACCTGCCAACAAATCAAACGTCAAAGCGAACACTTCGCGTAAAAACAATACCCAGCAAAACGGTTCTAAGATGCAAAGAGTTAAAAGCCGTGTACTGAGCACGTTGTGGTCTTTCTTTTGGAAAGGGACTATTGCGGCGATATTCCTTGTTGCAATTTATATCATCTACTTAGACGCCAAAATAAGCCGGCAGTTTGAGGGCAATAAGTGGGAACTTCCCGTTCAGGTTTATGCCAGATCGATGCAGTTTTTCCCCGATCAATTCCTTAATGAGGATGAAGTGCTGTGGGAGCTGAAGCGGCTTAACTATTCTCGTGTAAATCGTATCAGCCGTACCGGTCAATATATCGTTCAAGGCCGCACAATCACCATCCATCGTCGCGCGTTCGAATTCTACGATGGCCCAGAAGTGGCGCGTATTTTTACGCTTAATTTTGCTGGTAAAAAGCTTGCCAATATTGTTGATAATCAAGGTCGGCGCTTAGCCGGCGCTCGCTTAGAGCCGGTGCAGATTGCTCGGATCGGCAATGAATCGCGCCAAGACAGAGAGTTTGTTCCGTTCGATAAATTCCCTAATATTTTAAAAGAAACACTGCTGGTGGTAGAAGATCGAGACTTTTACGAACATCATGGTGTTTCTGCGCTGTCTATTTTGCGTGCGCTGTATGCCAACATCAAAGCGGGGCGAACTGTGCAAGGTGGCAGTACGCTCACGCAACAGCTCGCAAAGAACTTTTATCTCACCAGAGATCGCACCTTAATCCGCAAGGTGAATGAAGCATTCATCGCATTGATTTTAGATTTCCGTTACAGCAAAGATGAAATCCTTGAAGCCTATTTAAACGAAGTGTTTTTGGGACAAGCCTATAATCAAGGCGTTCATGGTATGGGGCTTGCGGCCGATTTTTATTTTGGTAAACCAGTGGACGAGCTTGAGTTTGACCAAGTCGCTATGTTAGTTGCAATGGTTAAAGGACCGTCTTTTTATAACCCAAGACGATATCCTGAGCGGGTAATGGAAAGGCGCGATTTAGTCTTAAGGTTGATGGTGGAAAATGGCCTCATCACAACCCCTGAGTATCGCGCGGCGCTCTCTAGGCCGATTGATGTACAGCCTTTAAAAGCGAGCCGTATGCAGTCTTATCCTGGATATTTGGAGTTGGTGAATCGCGAGTTAAAGAAACTGGTGCCTGATGATGACATTGTCGACTCTGGAATTCGGATTTTTACCTATCTCGATTTACAAAAGCAAACGGCGATGGAAGATGCTGTTAAAAAAGGCTTACCTTACTTAGAACGCCGTTTCAAAACGGAAGAGCTAGAAACCGCGATGCTGTCAGTTAATGTTGAAAAAGCGGGCGTATCGGCGTTAGTTGCTGGTCGCCAGTTGAAGTTTTCAGGTTTTAATCGGGTATTAGACACCGAGCGCAATATAGGTTCACTGGTTAAGCCCGCTATTTATTTGAGCGCTTTGTCGAATCCAAACTACCATTTGGGTATGCTACTTGATGACAGTCCACTCGAAGTGACTGACGGTTCAGGTAAAGTTTGGTCTCCAGAGAACTTTGATCATAAATTCAGAGGCCAAGTGCCAATGTTTGAAGCGTTCAGCAATAGTATCAATATTCCGGCAGTAAACCTTGGCTTGGATGTGGGTGTGAATCGAGTCGCACAAACTTTGAATGACCTTGGAGTCTCTAAGTCGATTCCACTTTATCCTTCTTTATTGTTAGGCGCGTTAGAGTTATCCAGTTTTGATGTTGCACAGGCGTACACCACACTTGCTGCAGATGGTAAGCAGAGCGAGTTGACCAGCGTCATGGCGATCACCGATTCACTGGGTAAACTAGTATACGAACATCCCGTGCAAAAAAGCCAAACGCTAGACAGTGATGCGGTATACATGACGAAATATGGCATGAAGCGCGTAACTAAAAAAGGCACTGCTAAACGCCTTAACCTTCACTTCCCCTCAATTCAACTTGCAGGGAAAACGGGGACTAGTAATGATTTAAGAGATAGCTGGTTTGCAGGTTTTGACCAAAATACGGTCACCGTGGCTTGGATTGGCCGTGATGATAACAAGCCAACGGGATTAACGGGCAGCCAGGGGGCGCTTGAGCTCTATATTCGCTATCTTAAACCACTAAATCCACAAGCGATTGTTGATGAGCGTCCAAAGTCCATTCGCTGGGCGTTTATCAATCCTAAAACGGGTAAGCAGTCGCCTCCGAGTTGTGGTCCTGTATTGCAGCTACCTATTAGAGAGAGCATGTTTGAACCCAGACCAGGTTGTTAGCAATTTAGGAACTTGAGAGTATTTTTGTAAACTAATCTTTAATTATTCTCTTGTTTGTCATAGTATATTTCCGTTCAGGGAACAGAAACTGAACATATAACAATTACAATGTTCAAAGGAAATATAATAATGAAGACATTTCAAAGAAATATCCTTTCTTTGGCTGTAGTTGGTGCCTTGGTTTCAGGTACCGCGATCGCAGCCGATGCCACATCTTCAGGGTTTCTATACGGTGTTGTAGAGAACACTGCGGGAGAATCAGTATCAGGCGTTACTATTGAGATACTTAATAAAGATACTGGACTGCAGCGTGTAGTTACTACAGGTAATAACGGTAGTTACCGATTCCCGTTGTTGCCAGCGGGTACCTATGATGTGACCGTTAAAAAGAATGGCCAAATATTACACCAGCAAACAGATGTAAATGTTAGAGTGGGTACACGTACAAATATTCCACTCTCTGTTACTTCTAGCAATGGTACTGAAGTGATTGAAGTTGTAGGATCTCGCATTAGTTCGATAGATGTGGCATCCAGTGAAGCGGTGACTATTGTCGACCAAGAGTTCCTTGCTCGAGTTCCTGTTTCGCGAGATATTGCCTCAGTTGCAATGTTAGCGCCAGGCACGACAAAAGGTGATGAATCATTCGGTAATATCGCTTCGTTTGGTGGGTCATCAGTAGGTGAAAACAGCTACTATGTTAACGGTATGAATGTCACAAACTTCCGTAATGGTCTAGGTGGTGCAGATGTTCCGTTTGACTTTTACGATAGCTTTGAGGTGAAAACAGGTGGTTACTCTGCCGAGTTTGGTCGCTCAACGGGTGGTGTAATTAATGCCACAACACGTCGCGGTAGCAATACTTTTGAATACGGTGGCGGGGTAGTTTTAGAGCCAAGCTCACTGCGCGAGACTAGTCCTCAGGCTTATCGTTCGGCGGAAGGTGAAGCACTTTATGGTACGGACATCTATCACCGTGACCAAGAAGAACGAAAAGTAGGTAAAAACGAATATACACTGTACGCTGGTGGTGCGTTGATAGAAGATAAGCTTTTCTTCTTTGGCCTTGCAAATTATAACGAACGTGATTCTGATTACGCAGAGGAGTCAACAAAATACGTTCGTGAATCAGGCGATTTGTTCCTTGCTCTTAAATTAGATTATTACATTACAGATGATCACATTATTGAGTTTACTGGGTGGGATAGCTCAAGTGATCTTGATAGTGTGAAATATAACTGGGATTCAAAAGCGCACAAAACGACTTCTCGCCGAGGAGACTACACTGAAAAGCGTGGTGGTAAAACTTACTCATTCAAATATACAGGTATTTTGACTGATACATTCACAATGAGTGCAATGTATGGTGTAAATGAAGCAAACTACAGTAACGTTAACGCAGGTAGTTCACCTTTTGGTGAGTATCCACGTGTATACGAGCGCTTCTCTAGTACTGATCTGGGTGATTGGGCACTAAGTACACCTAGCTTGGAAGAAGATAAACGAACAGCTTACCGCTTAGATTTTGATTGGTATGTGACGGATAATCATACTCTACGTTTTGGTATTGATAGAGAAGAGTTAGAGGCGGTTAACCAGACACAGCGTGCTGGCGGTGCTTCATATCGTTACGAAGACTGTGCGGATATTGACGCTGTACGTGCAGGAGACCCTTCATCGTGTACGTCAGTACGTAAAGAGATATACCGCAATATCGGTGATTTTGAAACCAAGAGTTCAGCCTATTATATTACTGATACGTGGACTGTCACTGACGATCTAACGGTTACTTTAGGCTTAAGAAACGAAACATTTGAAAACTATAATAAAGCAGGTGAAAAGTTTATAGATGTGAGCGACCAATGGGCTCCTCGAGTTGGGTTAAGTTGGGACCCATACGGGGAAGGTGAGTTTAAAGTATTTGCTAATTTTGGCCGCTATTTCTTACCGGTTGCAACGAATACAAACGTTCGTATGGCAGGTGATGAGCTTTATACTCGCCAGCAATTTGAAGTACTTGGTATCGCCGATGATATTTCTAAAGAGCCAATTTTAGGTGAAGCGAAAGATGGCTTATTGGTACTAGCAGATGGTACTTTGAAAAACACCGCTGAAACCGTTAATCAAGACCTAGATCCTATGTATCAAGATGAATTTATTTTAGGTTTTCAGATGATACTTGATGATGATTGGAGCTTAGGTGTTAAAGGGACTTACCGTAATCTTGGTAGTTCGCTTGAGGACATTGCGGTTGACAAAGGCTTTGACGACTATTTAAAAGCTGAGTTTGGCAGTGGTTGTACCCTGTGTGAGGGCGGTTTTCATTACTATGTATTAACCAACCCTGGTTCAGATGTAACCTTTGCTACTGACCCTGATGGTGATGGACCGCTAGCAAACCAAGAGTATACTATTCCAGCTTCATATCTAGGTTATCCAGAGTCAGAGCGTCAATATGGGGCAGTTGACATCAACCTTAGCAAAGCTTGGGGTGATGGTTGGATGTTAGATCTAACGTATACTTGGGCGCATAGCTGGGGTAATAATGAAGGTTTCGTACGCTCAGATAACGAGCAAGATGATGCGGGTGCAACAACCAACTTTGACCAACCAGGCTTGACTGATGGTGCAAAAGGCAACTTACCTAATGACAGACGTCATCAGATCAAAGCTCAGTTTGCTTATGAAATCACAGAAAATATTCTGTTAGGTTCAAACTTCTTATGGCAGACGGGTCGTCCGTATGGTGCTTATGGATACCATCCGACAGATGTATACGCATCTTTTTATGATGCAGAGTCATTTTATCGCGGTGGCGAGCTTGTACCTCGTGGCTCTTTAGGGACTACCCCTAACACTTGGAGTCTAGACTTGAGCTTACAATATAACACGACTGTTTATGATCACGATCTGACATTCAGAGCGGACGTATTCAACGTGTTTAATAACGATAAACCGACCAAGTATAATGAAGTTTCTGAAATTAGAAAAACAGTACTTGATGACGGTGATAATTTCAAAGGGTATCGTGGTGCTTCAAACCCAGACTACCTGTTACCTAAGTACTTCCAAGAGCCTCGTAAGATTCGCTTGAGTGCGACATTTAAGTTTTAATACTTAATACCATGTTATAGGGGAAGCTTAGCTTCCCTTTTTTATTCCGTTTTGTACTTAGTTATATTTTCCTCCATAACGGCTGCAGTATCGGTAAGTGAGAACGCATTAGCTTGGGTTTCTCGTGCTGAGCTCAATGTGTGTTGAGCAAGCTCGTTAATCTCAGAGGATTCATTTAAAGCCTGCTCTGTTGCTTGAGTTTGTTGTTGTACCAGCTGACTTATCAGTTTTCCTTGCTCGTCTATGTCTCGCATACTTTGCTCTGCGTGCTGTAGGACTTCATTAGTATCATTCGCGGAGATAACACTTTGTGCCATATTGTCTTCACTGCTGCGCATTTTGTCTTGCGTGTCTCTGGATGCAGCTTGTAAAGATTGAATAATATTGTGTATTTCTTCTGTTTGTTGCTGCGTTCTTTGCGCAAGCGTTCTAACTTCATCCGCTACCACCGCAAATCCTCGGCCTTGTTCACCTGCACGAGCAGCCTCAATTGCGGCATTGAGCGCGAGTAAATTGGTTTGCTCGGCAATCTCTCTAATCGCGGAACTCACCTGACTAATGTTTTGCGTGTCTTCCGCGAGCTTATCTAAGGCCGCTCGACTTTGTTGAAACTCAGCTTGTAGTTCGGTCATTTGCTCTGCAAGGGCTGTGGTATTGACGCTACTTTGCTTTACTTGTCTGGCTGCTACGGAGGCCAACTCTGTGGCGCTAAATGCGGCATCCTCAACCGAGCGAGCGGACTGCGCCATATTCTCGAGTGAGTGGTGAATAGACTGGATTTTATTCTCCTGCTGGGCGACGTCCTTCTCAGTATCTTGGCTTATCTTATTGAGTGTTTTTGTTGCTTGCTGTAGCTCGTCACTACTTAATCGAACGCTACCAAGTAAAGAGATAAAGGCATGTAGTACCGCATTAAATTGTTCAATAATTTGGCTAAGCTCGTCAGAGCCAGTTGCCTGCGCTTTGATGCTTAAATCCCCTCGAGAGGCGGCCTGCGCGGCATGTGAGAAAGTCGTGATGGTGCCCATGACCGACAAGTAAAAGCCAACCATAAGATAAATAGCGATGATCAGTGCGAGTAGCGAAGCCAAGGCAACGGTGTTTCTGATCCACCGTTGCTGGTTTTGTTTTTCGGCGACAAGCCCGGCAAGCGTGGGTGTTGCAACATTAACAAACTGCTTGATAGCATCACTTGCACTTTGGTAGTAACGGTTAAATTGCGCTTGTGAGAGTGCCAGTTCATCAGGGTCTAACAAACCTGTTTTCACCGCTTGCTGGTAATCAGAGAGGCTAGACTCAAGCTCAGCTAAGGGCTGACTAAGCTGCTTTTTGAGTCGCTGATTATCATTGATAGCAATGTTAAGTTTGCCTGAAAATAGTGTCGTGACGCCTGGCAATCCTTTGTTTAAATTGGACAGCGCAATAAAACTATCTGGAGTAAAACTGCCTCTACTGATGATATCGCTTGCTTGCGCTTCAATTTCATTGATTTGCGATATAAGTCTTGGCGCAGACTCAACAAGTGTGCGATTCAGGTAACTGCGTCCAAGATCATCATCGACGGCAAGTTGAGAGGCAATTGAGAGCTGCTCAAGGGCGCTTGCACCTGCGGCGCTCACTTTGGGTAACTTAGCGCGTTGCAATAAAATTGAATTATCGGAAGCTTTACCCGCTAAAATGTTTTCCAACATACTAGGGTAAAGCGTGAGCCCTTGCCTTTGCATCTCACTGACAGAAATAGAATGGTTAAGTACACTGTTTAGAAAAAACAAGCTGAGGCTTAGCGGTAGTAATAAAATACCAAATACAACGGCCATTTTGGTTTTGTATCGCAACCGCGCCATCAAACGGGTTGCAGGATTAATTAGTGTATTAAATCCAGCCATCACTTCCCTCTGTATGATAGTTTTAACTTAGCACAGCGTTATTAATTAAGTACGCCTTGGTTAACTAGACCGAAGCTTTTGAAAAGCTTATTCAAAGCGTAGCTGAAAAAACAAAAAAAGCCCTGAACGGGCTTTTTAAATACAAACTAATGTGGGTTACAATCAGTGATTACAACTTGGCAAATGCACGCTTTGCAGCATTAATAGTGTTAGCAATTTCTTTGTCAGAATGCATTGTGCTCACGAAACCCGCTTCGAATGCAGATGGGGCCAAATAAACGCCTTCATCTAGCATCAGATGGAAGAACTTTTTGAAGCGCTCTAGGTCACATTCAGTTGCTTGTTGATAGCTGGTTACTTTCTTAGCGTCAGTAAAGAAGAAGCCAAACATACCACCTGCGTAGTTAGTCGTAAGTGCGATACCTGCTTCATCAGCAGCCGCTTGGAAGCCTTCACACAGGGCTTTACTCTTAGCTTCAAGCTCTGCGTGTAGCCTTTCTTTTGAAAGCAGCTCTAGCGCTTTTAAACCGGCAGCCATAGCAATTGGATTACCAGATAGCGTACCTGCTTGATAAACGGGACCAACAGGTGCGATGTAATCCATGATCTCTTTTTTACCACCAAACGCACCCACAGGCATACCGCCACCAATCACTTTACCTAAACAGGTCAAGTCTGGGGTGATGTTGTAGTATTGTTGAGCACCACCAAGTGCAACACGAAAGCCTGTCATGACTTCATCAAAGATAAGCACACTTTGATTGTTAGTACATACTTCGCGCAGGCCTTCTAAAAAGCCTTCTACCGGTGGAATACAGTTCATGTTTCCAGCAACTGGCTCGATGATCACACAGGCGATTTGATCTTTGTACTGCTCAAAAATCGCTTTTACTTCATCAAGATTATTAAATGAAACCGTTAGCGTATGCTTGGCAAAATCGGCAGGAATACCCGGTGAGTTAGGCACGCCCATGGTTAGAGCTCCTGAGCCTGCTTTAACAAGCAAAGAGTCAGCGTGACCATGGTAGCAGCCTTCAAACTTTAAGATTTTATCGCGGCCGGTGTAACCACGAGCAAGGCGAATAGCGCTCATGGTCGCTTCTGTACCAGAGCTTACCATGCGTACTTTTTCAATAGATGGTACTAGCGCTTTTACTTTTTCCGCCATTAGGATTTCAGTTTCCGTCGGCGCGCCGTACGATAGGCCATTTTCAACCGCTTCAAGCACTGCTTGTTTAATCTCAGGATGGTTATGACCTAAGATCATCGGGCCCCAAGAACCCACATAATCAATGTACTGTTTACCATCGGCATCAAAGGTGTGAACGCCTTCGGCTTTGGTGATAAATAGTGGCGTACCACCTACACCATTAAAAGCGCGAACAGGAGAGTTAACGCCTCCAGGGATTGAGTCTTGGGCGCGTTTGAATAAGTCTTGACTGATTGTCATTGTCGATCCTTTTTAGCTTTCACGTTTGCGGCTAAACCAAGGTACTTCTACCTCGTGTTTTTCCACTTGGTTTTCAACACCTAGCGTTAGGGCAAAAAGTGCCATACGGATCAATACACCATTTTGAACTTGGCGGAAGATAGCTAGGTTGTCGTTGTTATTTAGGTCGTTGTCTAGCTCGTTTGCATCGCTACGGCTGTCGCGAGGTAACGGGTGCATTAATACTGAGCTAGGCTTACAGTGAGCGTCATAAATCGCTTGGCTGATCCTAAAACCACCACGGTATTTGTTTGCTTCTTCTTGAGAAGGGAAACGCTCTTCTTGAATACGGGTCTGGTAAACGATATCGGCAGCTAAATTGCCTTCCATCTTAGACACGACTTCGATACGGTGACCGGCATTGTCTACGACATCTAAAATTGACTGAGGCATTTGTAAGCCATCCGGTGCAACCATTGTAAAGTGGATATCTTTGTAGTGGCTAAGTAACTTTGATAAAGAATGCACGGTGCGGCCGTATTTTAAATCCCCGACTAGGGCGATGTGCATGTTATCAATTCCAGTACCAAAGCGGCTAAGCTCTCGGTCAATTGTCAGTAAGTCCAACAGAGCTTGGGTAGGGTGCTCATTAGGGCCATCGCCCCCGTTTATGACAGGAACATCGGAACCGGTTGCAAACTCGGCTACTGAACCTGCATCTGGGTGGCGCATTGCCACCGCGTCAGCATAAGCGGAAATCACACGGGCGGTATCATACAAAGATTCGCCTTTTGTCAGTGCTGAGCTTTGCATACCTGTGGTTTCACGGACTAGGCCGCCGAGCAGGTTAAATGCGGTGCCGAAACTTACGCGTGTTCTCGTACTTGGTTCAAAGAATAGATTTGCCAAAATCGCCCCATTGAGTACTTGGGTACGTTTTTGCTTTTTAGCATAGGGTTCCATTTTTTTGGCAATGGAGAAGATGTGTTCAATAGAATCTCTGTCTAATTGATTGACAGAAAGAATGTTTTCACCTTGGAAACTGAACATTTGGCGATTCCTAAAGACAAATTGACTACCGGGTTGCAGGTCGCTTACCCAACCAGATAACACGCAGATTGTGGGCGGTTACTTGGGCGCATATTATACCCAAGTACCCCCAATAATGCACGGTTACAGTGCAGGTTTTAAAACGGCAAGAAAGACAATGGCTAATAGGATTAGCACGGGAAATTCGTTGAAAAAACGATAGAACTTGTCACTTTTACGATTGCGATCATGTTTGAAATCGGCAAGCAATTTAAAGCAATAGCCATGATAAATATAAAGTAAAATCACTAAAGTCAGCTTGTAGTGCAGCCACATACTGTGCTTAAACCATTCGCGTCCGTATTCTGTAATCGTTAAGACCCCAAACACAGCGGTGAGAATAGCAAATGGGGTTACAAAATAGAGTAGGCGGCGCTCCATGATTTTGAGCATTGAGCTGCAAGATTTTTCCTCAGTCATCGCGTGATATACAAAGAGGCGTGGCAGATAAAAAATCCCTGCAAACCAGGCAATCATAAAAAAGATATGTAAGGCTTTATACGTTAGCAATAAGCTCATTATAAATTCCACTTTTTAGGCTAGAGTAAACTGTTTCTGGTGGTGAGTATGTGACGAATTTGGTCCCATCGCAATAATCCAAGTATTTGTTTATCATCCTTTTGATTGTATATATACACCGCGCCTGAACGTTTATCTTTTAGCACATCAAAAGCATCTGCTAAGGTCGCTTGTGTGCTTAATCCTTGCAGCTCGATATAAGAGACCGATACGCTGCCCTCGGAGATTAAGTTCAAATCGTATTCGGCTAAGCGGTAGCCGCTTTGTTCGTCATAAACAATAAGCGGTGTTTGGCTATCAACCGCGGATAGGGTTTCTTTTATTTGCTCTTTGTCGTCGGAATAGAGCAGTTTAAAATTCTCATCCATCTCAGCCACTATCCCCACTTTCTGCAATGCCTCTTTTGCGGGCGATACTTGGTAAGGTAGTCCTTGAAAGTCCAGTTGTTGAATAAAAATGGAGCGATTGCCAAACGCCTGTAAAGCCGTAACGTAAGCGGTGGTGATCACCAGCATAGCTGGAACGATTATTTTTGGGTTTGAAGTCAGCTCCATCACCGCAGTAAGCGCAGCAAGCGGGGCGTGCAAAGTCGCAGCAAGTAAGCCTGCCATACCGAGTACACCATAAGTTCCTGCAACATCAACGCTTGGCTCTATAAACTGGGCAAAGAAAGACATTAAGGTGCCCATGATAACCCCAAGCCCAATCACTGGACCAATAATACCACCGGGAATACCAAGTCCAATCGCAAATAAAGTTGCCATCAGCTTGGCAATCAAAATTGTGGTAAGTAGTTGTAAGTTATGCGGAGATTCAACTGCTTGGGTGATAGCGCTCATACCTGAGCCCATGGCCCCTGGTACGGCATAGCCAATTAATCCCGCAATTAAACCCGCTAATAGAAGACGAGGAAACATACTGATGGGCTTAAAAGTTTTGATGATCAGCATTAGATTTTGATTAAAGGCAAAAGCAACCGCCCCTAATGCTGCACCACAAATAATTAAATAAGGGTAATGCCAAAAACTCAACGGGGTGATATGAATGAGTGCCAGCTCGGAACTGTTACCAAACACATATTGCGTGCTCATCGCACCGATCACTGAAGCCAACATCACAGGAACGAAAATGTGGATTTTATACTCCCGGAGCACGACTTCCATGACGAATATCACTGCCGCGAGTGGGGTATTAAATGAGGCGGCAATACCTGCAGCTACACCGCATCCGGCCAAAGTTCGCGCAGCATTGAGTGGTAGATGTAAACGCTCTGATAGAACGCTTGCAGCTGTAGCCCCCATGTGTACAGATGGTCCTTCTCGACCAACAGAGAAACCACTGATCAAAGCAACAGCACCACCAAAAAACTGGTTGGCAGAATTCCAAATTGGCATATGACCGTAGTGGTGTTTGATCCGATTGATCACATATGGAATGCCCAAACGGTAGTGCTTAAACCCTGTCAAAGCAGCAAAGACAGCGATGAGTAGCGCGGCAAGGACAGGCAAAAATAGTCGATGTAGCTCAGAAAGCTCAGTAAAGTCATCTGGTTTATCGAGAAATGTGCCTTGGATTAATTCAATAGTAAGACGAAAAGCAATGATAAGTATCGCTGCAAGCAGGCCCGCACTGGCACCAAGTAGGCACAGTTGCGCTGAAGTTTTAGGTTTTGCAAGGCTTCGTCTTAATGTATCCAACGACATGAACGTCATTCCACAATAGTAAACCGTTTAAGAATATCAAATTTTTTATACTAAGTCCTTGTGCCAACGCAACTTAACTAAGGCAATAGTCATATTTTCCTTGGTTAAACGTGCTGTTACCAATTTATATCAATATGGGCGCATAAGTTTGCAGCACATAGAGTTAAAAGTTTCTCGATGGGAAAAAATAGAAAAATTTTGCGGTGTAATCAATGGGGCTCTCTTTTTCTTTAAAAAGAGGTAGCTTAACAAATGTGACTGGTACAAACGCTATACTTGATTAAAATACTCAGGTATTAGATAATCTGCAGATTACAGGATTAGGGGTCTAAATCTATGTCTGAACAATTACCAATTCAGTTTTCTGACGCTGCTGCAAGCCGCGTAAAGGAACTTATTGAAGAAGAAGAGAATGCCAATCTTAAGCTACGCGTGTATGTAACGGGTGGCGGTTGCTCAGGCTTTCAATATGGTTTCACTTTCGATGAAAAAGTAAATCCAGGTGATTTGGAAATCGTAAAAAACGGTGTCACTATGGTTGTCGATCCAATGAGTATTCAGTATCTAATTGACGGTATCGTAGATTATACCGAAGGGCTTGAGGGCGCACGTTTCTTTGTGAATAATCCCAATGCAACAACCACTTGTGGCTGTGGTGCAAGTTTCAGCGTCTAGACATTATTCGCACTACGTTCTGCTAAGCTAAAGAGTCATGCTTTTGTCATGGCTCTTTTTGTTTCTGCCCATCAAAATTCAATTTGCTTTATTTGTCACAAACTACCTGTTAGATACATCATTAAGACAAAAAAACCTAAAACAAAAGATGAAAATACTAAGATGTAGATAAAGCCTTTTTTCCCTTGCTTAAGCGGCACGCCGTTTGAACGAAGGAAGTAAACCCAGCCTAAGCACAATAGAATTGGCAGTAAAAACAGTAATCGAATCATCTAGTAATAGCCTCTTTTTTAACCACTTAGTAAATGTTAGCTGTAAGTTTTTATTTTTTAAAGAAAAATAATTTATTTCAAATACTGGTACATTTTTTAAAAAATTTGTTAAAGTGTTACTGGATATTACAACCCTTAATGAATTAATAAAAAGTAAAAATTAATTAGGTGTTACGCGTGTTTTAGTCTATACCTAATTGGGTACATAGGGACAAGTTAACATTTTGTCTACGTGTCACTGGTTTGGCACAATTTATCGCAGCTAGCTGGTAAGTTGTACCGCATTCGGGGTAAACTGTAGGCTTGATCGAGTTCTAAAGACAAAATGCTGAGTTCATACAGGCTTAACATTTTGCATTGTAGAGTTCTTCGATAAGCTACAACTGTAATATTTAGATAATAGCTAAATGAGACGGGCATATTTCATTTAGATAATTTAGTCTTTCATCTAGTAGGAGATGTTTAATTATGATGGGTAAAACGGTTTCTTCTGAAGAAAACGGCAAACTAACGAAGTGGCTAAAATCAAAGCGCCACGAGAAAGGTCACACAATGCGTAGTCTTGCGCAGGTGTTGGGTACGCCTCATTCATTCATCGGTAAAATTGAAAACCAAGAGCGTCGATTGGATGTCATTGAGTTTTTACGTTACTGCGAAGCGTTAGAAGTTGATCCTTATGAGGGCTTACAGCTAATCAAAGAAGATCAATAAGCGTTTAGTTAGCAAAAACGTAAAAGGTGCAAGGACCTGCACCTCTAGTCTTTGTTAGCATGATACGCCTTTTCAATAGCATAAAGCTTGTGCCGAATTAAATATAAAAACAATAATGACGGAAGCACCATAAGCGCAGTTAGCGCGAAGAAGAGTGCCCAATTACCTCCAAGCAAATCATCTATCACAAAACCACTATAGCCTGACAGCACAGTACGGCCTAAACTGCCAAGTGATGCAAGTAAGGCATAGTGGGTTGCGCTAAACGCTCTATCACAGAGCATAGAAATAAATGCTACCATCGCTACTAGTGACCAAGCTTGGGTAAAGCCATCCACTACAATTGCGAGTGCGTAAAGGTGTTCTTTTGGTCCTGCAATTGCAATCCAAGAGAACATTAAATTTGATGCGGCCATAGCAACGCCGCTAATAAATAAGCCCTTTACGATACCGTATTTATGGTTAAAGATACTGCCAAGAAAAGCAAATACGATAGTGATCACACCGGTACCAAGCTTAGAATATTGCCCAATTTGGGTGTTTGAAAACCCCACTTCTTTATAAAATACGATGGACATACGGGCTAAGAAAGCTTCTCCTATCTTAAATAGGAAAATAAAGGCGAGTAGTGCACATGCAGTTTTAACCCCATTCTTTTCAAAAAATCGCTTAAAGGGTTCAACCAGAGTCACAGCAAGCCAGGCATAGATCTTTTTAGAAGCATTTGATGATGCGCTGTGGTTAAGTTTATGCTCGTAACTCTTCTGTAGCTGTGCTTGTACTTGCTCCCGATGAGATTTTGGTTCTTTTGCCAACAAAGTGACAACTAATAAACACACTACGATGACGCTTAGCATCTGATAGATAATGGGCCAACTAAAGCCAGGTAAATCAGCCATAAAGAATGGAATTGCACCAAGTAAGGCATAGCCAGACCACCAACCTGAAGTCGCCATCGCTGCCGCTGCCGTTGCCTTTTCACTTTCGCCTTCTGGTAAAATGTCGATGCGATAAGCATCTATTGCAATATCTTGGGTAGCTGAAAATAACGCAATAATAAAGCACAATAATGCGGCATGTGAAAGATGGTCTTTAATTGAAATAGTGGCTAATGCAAAGGTTGCAATAATAATAATAAACTGACAACCTGCTATCCAACTTCGTCGTTGCCCTAAGCGATTGTACAGCAGGGGGATTTTTATTCGGTCAACGAGTGGGGACCACAAAAAGTTGATTGTATAGGCACCATATACTAGGCCAAATAGGCCAATGGTGCTACGGCTTAACCCTTCATCTTTAAGCCAAGCTGACATCACAGAGCCAATCAATACCCAAGGAAAACCGCTACTTATTCCAAAAGCAAAGACAGTTAATAGACGTTTGTCTTTGTAATAACCGAGATATTGCGAAAAGCTAGATGATATCAACATAAAAGGTAATTACTCTGGCTGCTTTAATACTTCAACTGAAAGAATAATGACGGGCTCTTTAGGTATAAAGGTATAGCCAAGTTTTTCATTGTAGCCGGTTTCCACCTTCATAATTGCGTCCAGTGTTTCATAACCTTCAGAGACGTTCCCGAATACGGCAAAACCCCAGCCTCTTCCCGGGTTCAAGTGATCGTTGTCATCCATATTAAAGAAAAACTGCCTAGTACCTGAGTGTGGTTTGTTGTCTTGGTAGGCCATGGCAATGGTGTACATATCATTTTTCAAGCCATTACCGCTTTCATTGAAGATAGCTTCGCGCTCAAACATACCATCGTACTCTTTGTCGTAACCTCCACCTTGGATAACAAAGTCTTTTTCGTTGGCTTCATCACGCTCAACTCGATGAAAGACAGAGCCGTTATAATCTTTGTTAATAACGTAAGTTAAAAAGTTATTTACTGTTATAGGCGCTCTCGATCTGTCTAGTTCGACAATAATAGGCCCTTTACTAGTATTGATTTGAACTCGAGGGAATAGGTTATTCTTTTGTACGAATTTACCGTTCATTTCGGCAAATACATTCATACTTAATAATAGGATGGTTAAGCTTAGAATTATTTTTTTCATTAACTTCCTCTCACAAATTGAATAAATTCAGGATCTTGAATGATTCGAGTAACAACCTGTTGAGCTAGATTGTTGAGCTGTTCTTCGATTTTAGCTTGGTCGTGTTTTAGTGGACCATTTAAATTAGCGCTACCTTTATATTGCTTTTTGAAACTGCGAGTGCCTTGCTTTATCAGTACGGTGACGTCAGCTTCAGCATCACTTTGGTGAGTCGAGAAAGACTCCTCAATAATGGCTTTAAAGCGATTGATATCCACAGTGACTTGCGTTGCTGCAACCGGTGTTATTTGCGCGCCATGTGCAGTGAGTGCTTGCGTTAATACCTGATTGAAGTTAACCGGTAAATTAGCATCGGGTACGTAAAGTGCGGGTTCTTGGTTCTTCACGCGAATGGTGTATTTTGTAGTCCGTAGGTCGTTTACTTGTACCGCCACGTTGGCGGCAAGCGCGTTTGACGAAGGACCTTGATATTCCGGATGAAGAATGACACTGCGTGGTGAGCTTTCACAGCCCACGAGTATCAAGGTTAGCAGAATAATCAGCAATGAAAAACGCATGAAGTTAGCTCCTTTTTATTGCACTTAAAACAGTGAATTTTTTGTTGTTGCCTAGTGTCTTGCTGTTACCGAATAAGCGCTTGAGCTTGTCGTCATATTCCAAGTGGCGGTTACCAATAATTCTTAACTCTCCCCCATGGCGAAGCGCTGCCTTAGCTTGTAAAAACATCTGCCAAGCGATGTGATCGGTGATTGCATTGGCCTGATGGAATGGCGGGTTACACAGTATCAGATCCGCACCGTAATTTTCAAAACCCGTAAGGCAGTCGTTTTGTACGAACTGACAATCAGCAACACGCTCGGGTAGGTTATTGACGATATTTTGCTCCGCGCTATGCACAGCCATCGCCGACTCGTCGATAAAGGTGACGGTGGCATTTGGCATTTTTGCGAGCGTCATCAATCCGATGACACCATTACCACAACCGAGATCAATGACCTTCAATGGTTTTTTCCCCATAGGAAGGTAATTGATAAAAAATCGTGCGCCAATATCAAGAGAATCTCGTGAGAAGACATTTGCTTCATTCGACAAGGTAAAATCGGTTTTTTCCAGCGGCCAAGACACAGGGAATTTACTATCAATGGCTTTGGCTGACGTCTTGCTGAACACTAAACGCGATTTTTTTACCGCTAAGCTAGTCGTTGGCTCCGTCAAAAAGTGGCTAAAGCTTTTTAATGTTGAGGTGTGAATTTCTTTTGCTTTGCCAGCCGCAATTACGGGAATGTCAGTAGTCAATTTACTTAACTGTGCAAGTTGCGCTTGCAATAGCCCTGAATTTTTGGGAATTTTTATTAATATCAGATCGATATCTTTTGGCAGCTCATCCATGCTAGTGAGTACATCAACCTTAGCGTCCGCAAGTTCGTTGGCCTCTAAATTATACTCATAGGCGAGGGTACTTACATAAGAGTCGGTCACTACCGTACAGTGTTTGTCAGCAAGTGCACAGCATAATGCGCCAAAACTATCGTTGAGAATGAGAATACGATTTGCATCGCGGTGATGTTCAAAGACATAATCTAACAGGTATTCGTCGGCTGAATCCCAAGCTTGTAAGCTACGATTTTTTTGATCGAGTGGAAACCTATGTAGCGTAAAAGGGTTTCCGGCTAGAATTGCATCAGTCGTCATGTGAATGTTCTATAAATAAAAGCAGCGGGTAGTTTAACATGAGAGCAGTAGACAAAGCACGGAACTTGCCGTGCGGTTTTAGCTATCAAGCACAGGCTATTAGCTTCGATAAAAGTCTAGCGCTATATAATGTACTACTGAATAGCCTTGCGTGGCAGCAAAATACCATCACCTTATTTGGTAAGACCCATCAAACGCCTCGACTTGAACGATTTATTGCCGACCCTGACGTGCATTACAGTTATTCTGGAAAGCGACTTGAAAATGCTCCTTGGCCTTCGGTATTGCTTGGGATGAGACAAACGCTAGAACGCAGATTTAATATTCCTTTTAATGCGGTATTGGCTAATTTTTATCGTGATGGTCAAGACAGTATGGGCTGGCACAGTGATGATGAACCCGAACTTGGTTTGACGCCCACAATCGCTTCACTGTCGCTTGGCGCGACCCGCAAATTTAAAATACGCCACAAAGTAAGCCACTCTGTAACCGACATTTTATTGGAAACTGGCAGCCTATTGGTAATGCAAGGTGATAGTCAGCGCGACTATCAACATGCTTTGCCAAAGCAGGCCAAGGTGACTCAGGGGCGCATTAATCTCACCTTTCGAAGTGTTGGAAATACGCGCTGAACGGCGTATAGTAGCATCACGAATTGCTCTAGGAGACAAAGTATAATGTCAATGCAATCACAGATTTATGACAAAATAGCTGAAGCCGTTGCGTGCAAGCATCTGAACGTTATCAATGAAAGCCATATGCACAGCCGTGGCGAAGAGTCTCATTTTAAAGTCATTGTTGTAAGCGAACAATTTATCGGCCAGAGGCTGCTGCAACGTCACCGAAAGATCAATGAAGTGCTAAAAGATGAATTACAAAACCATATTCACGCTTTGGCCATTCATGCCTATACACCAGAAGAGTTTTCGGACAAAGAAGGTCAGACGCCAGAGTCACCAAAATGCTTGGGTGGCTCTAAGTTCGATAGCTGATCAGATGTGTGTTTTACATATCTGCCAGTACACTACGCAGTAATTTTAATAAAGTGAGACCAATCTCACTTTTATTTTGTATCAAATCAATGGATAGGATCTCTTATGGTCATCAAACCAAAAATTCGTGGATTTATTTGTACGAATGCGCATCCAGTAGGCTGTGCTGCACACGTTCAAGAACAGATTGAATACGTAAAACAACAAGGCCAAATCGAAAATGGTCCTAAGAATGTATTAGTAATTGGTGCATCGACAGGCTATGGCTTGGCGTCGCGTATCACCGCTGCATTTGGTGCCGGTGCGAAAACGCTAGGTATCTTCTTTGAAAAAGAAGGCTCAGAGAAGAAAACCGCGTCAGCGGGTTGGTATAATACGGCTGCATTCCAGCAAGCTGCAGAAGAAGCGGGTTTATGGTCTAAAAATATCAATGGTGATGCGTTTTCTGATGAGTTGAAGCAAAAAACTATCGACACCATCAAAGCTGAATTGGGTAAAGTAGATTTAGTGGTATATAGCCTTGCGTCTCCTCGTCGTAAAGATCCTAAATCAGATGAAGTTTATTCTTCAACACTTAAGCCAATTGGCTCAGCTATCACGACTAAAAACCTAAATACTTCTAAGCGCGTTATTGATGAAATGACAGTTGAAGCTGCTAACGAAGACGAAATTGCTAATACGGTTAAAGTGATGGGTGGTGAAGACTGGGAACTTTGGATTGATGCGCTTAAGCAAGCTGATGTACTGGCTGATGGTTTCAAGACAACGGCATATACTTATATTGGTAAAGAGCTGACTTGGCCGATATACGGTCACGCGACTATTGGTAAAGCAAAAGAAGACTTGGACCGTGCGACGCAGGCAATTCGTGAAACCACAGCTGATATTAAAGGCGAAGCGTATGTGTCTTCACTGAATGCAGTAGTGACGCAGGCAAGCTCTGCTATTCCAATTATGCCTCTTTATATCTCTGCGCTATTCAAAGTGATGAAAGGTGATGGAACTTATGAGGGCACAATTGAGCAAATCCATGGGTTGTTTACTGAAAATCTATATGGTCAATCACCACGCTTTGATGATGGCGGTCACTTGTTCCAAAACTATAAAGAACTAGAAGACGGCGTTCAAGCTCGTGTGCAAACTATTTGGGATACTGTTGACACAGATACAATTGATGAATTGACGGATTATGTTGGTTATCACAACGAATTCTTGAAGCTATTCGGCTTCGGGGTTGATGGCGTAGATTACGAAGCTGATGTGGATGCAACGGTAGAAATTAATCACCTCGTTTAATTTCACGGTTTTTGATCTCACTGTTTTTGATTTTGCGGGCAAAGTGCGAATTGGTACTTTGCCCGTTTTTGTTTGACCGTGAATTTTTACTTATTTTGCAGATCAGGGTAAGAAAAATTTTATCTATGCAACTTTGGTCTATACTCCTTCCAGTGATGGATTTTTCAACTAATCTAAATCCACGTTAAAGTCGTATTAATTTCATAATTCCACTCGCATACTCAGTACGATTAATGTTAAAATCAGAGAAATATGTGAGGACTTTTATCACGACGCTGCTTTTTTGTGCGCGTTGAGAGGTATTTTAAAGGGGCTTGTTTGGGAACCCTATCCGGACTCATAACTTTCTGCTCTTTATACCTAATACTTAGTACAAACGAGGTGGCGCTGTGGTGACTAAAGATATTTTCAGTTTCTTTCCGTTAATGTAATGCAAGTGCGTATGATCAACATAAAAAAAGGTCTGGACTTACCAATAGAGGGCGCACCTCAGCAAGTTATTCATGATGGTTCTGCTGTCAAACGAGTAGCTGTGCTAGGTGAAGAATTCATCGGTATGCGTCCTACCATGCATATTCGTGTGGATGACCAAGTCAAAAAAGGCCAAGTTCTTTTTGAAGATAAAAAGAACCCAGGCGTCAAGTTTACTGCGCCAGCTTCTGGTGTAGTTAAAGAAATTAACCGTGGTGCTAAGCGTGTACTTCAATCCGTTGTGATCGAAGTTCAAGGCGACGAGCAAATCACTTTCGAGAAGTTTTCAGCTGCTGATTTAAGCAACTTAGACTCTGAAAAAGTGAAGGAAGTGCTAATCGAGTCTGGTCAATGGCCAGCGCTTCGTGCACGTCCATTCAGCCGTGTCGCTGTGCCGAGTGCAACACCTAGCTCAATCTTTGTGACAGCAACAGATACTAATCCGTTAGCAGCAGATCCTGCTGTTATCATCGCAGAAAACGTGGAAGCGTTTGAAGCGGGTCTAGCGGTTGTATCTCGTTTGACTGAAGGCAAAGTATTTGTGTGTAAGAAAGCGGGTGCTAACGTACCTAGTTCTTCTATCTCACAAGTAGAAGTTCATGAGTTTGCAGGTGTGCATCCAGCAGGTAACGTGGGTACTCACATTCACTTCCTAGATTCTGTAGGTACAAACAAGCAAGTTTGGCACATTGGTTACCAAGATGTCATCGCGTTTGGTAAGTTGTTCCTGACAGGTGAAATCTACTCAGACAGAGTTATTGCTCTAGCAGGTCCTCGAGTTAAGAACCCTCGCTTAGTAAAAACTCATGTCGGTGCGTCGCTAACAGATTTAGTTGCAGGCGAGCTTGAAGACGGTGATAACCGAGTCATTTCTGGCTCTGTGTTAGCTGGTAAAACAGCAACTGGCCCTCACGCTTACCTTGGTCGTTACCATACTCAAGTATCAGTTTTACTTGAAGGTCGCGAGAAAGAGCTATTTGGCTGGATCGCTCCGGGTAGTGACAAATTCTCAGTAACACGTACATTCATTTCACACTTAACACCTAGCCGTTTGTTCAAGATGACAACGTCTACTGGTGGTTCTAAGCGTGCGATGGTACCAATCGGTAACTATGAGCGTGTTATGCCACTCGATATTTTGCCAACGCTATTATTACGTGATCTTATTTCACGTGATCTAGATTCTGCGATTTCGTTGGGTGCACTAGAGCTAGATGAAGAAGATTTAGCACTATGTACTTACGTATGTCCGGGCAAATATGAGTACGGTTCAATCCTGCGCGATTGCCTGACTACTATCGAGAAGGAAGGTTAAAAATGGCCTTAAAGAAATTTTTAGAAGACATTGAACCTCACTTTGAACCTGGTGGTAAACACGAGAAGTGGTACGCGCTTTACGAAGCCGTAGCAACTATCTTCTATACTCCTGGTTATGTAAACAAAGGTGCAACGCACGTTCGTGATAACATCGACCTAAAACGTATTATGATTTTAGTGTGGATGGCGACGTTCCCTGCAATGTTCTTTGGTATGTTCAACATCGGTCACCAAGCTGCACTTGCACTAGGTAACGGTTTTGAGCTTGCTAATACTTGGCAGGTAGCTATCTTCCAAGCGCTTGGCGGAGAATTAACCGCTGATGCCGGGTGGGGCGCCAAAACGTTCTACGGTGCGTGTTTCTTCTTGCCTATTTATGCAACTGTGTTTGCGGTTGGTGGCTTCTGGGAAGTGTTATTCGCGTCAGTTCGCAAGCACGAAGTAAACGAAGGCTTCTTCGTAACCTCAGTGTTATTCGCGCTTATCCTGCCTGCAACAATTCCGCTATGGCAAGCTGCTTTAGGTATTACGTTCGGTGTTGTAATCGCGAAGGAAATCTTCGGCGGTACAGGTCGTAACTTCCTAAACCCAGCACTTGCAGGCCGTGCGTTCTTATTCTTTGCGTACCCTGCTGACATTTCTGGTGACACAGTGTGGACAGCTGTTGATTCGTTCTCTGGTGCAACTTACTTAGGTCAAGCGACTGCAGGTTCACTAGACTACAGCAATATGGACCTTTGGTTTAACGCGTTTTACGGTTTTATCCAAGGCTCTGTAGGTGAAACATCAACACTAGCAATCTTACTTGGTGGTTTGTTCCTTGTTTATGTTCGTATCGCTTCATGGCGCATCGTACTAGGTACATTCATTGGTATGGTTGTAATGTCATTCGTTCTAAATGCAATTGGCTCTGAAACAAACGCTGCGTTTGCTATGCCTTGGCACTGGCACTTAGTACTTGGTGGTTTTGCATTTGGTATGTTCTTTATGGCAACAGACCCAGTATCTGCGTCTTTCACAGACAAAGGTAAGTGGTTATACGGTGCGCTAATCGGTGTAATGGTTGTGCTTATCCGTGTTGTTAACCCGGCATACCCAGAGGGCATGATGTTAGCAATCTTATTCGCTAACCTTTTTGCTCCACTATTCGACCACTTCGTAGTGCAGTCAAATGTGAAGAGGAGATTGGCACGTGTCAACTAATAATGAATCAATGGGCAAAACGCTCGGCGTAGTTGTTGGCTTATGTTTAGTGTGTGCAATCGTAGTATCTTTTGCTTCGGTTCAGCTTCGTCCTATGCAGCAAGCAAACAAAAACGAAGATATTCAGCGTAACATTTTAGCCGTTGCTGGCTACGATAAAGTTAAAAACGTATCTGAAGTTTTTAACCAAAATATCGAATCACGTGTTGTTAGTCTTAAAACGGGTGAGTTTGTTGAAGACGTTAAAGCGGAAACTTTTGATTTTGAAGCGACTAAGTTTGATGCCAAACGTAGTTACAAGCTTTCAAAAGAAGAAGACAAAGCGGGTATTCAACGTATCACAAATAACTCTCCAGTTTATTTTGCAAAAGATGACCAAGGTAAAGTGTCCACTATCATTCTACCAATCCAAGGTTATGGCCTTTGGGGTGTGATGTATGGCTTCATTGCGCTAGAAGCTGATGGTGAGACGATTAAGTCAATCAACTTTTATAAGCACAGTGAAACTCCTGGTCTTGGTGGCGAAATCCAAAACCCTAAGTGGACTGCACTTTGGGAAGGAAAAGAGCTTCCTATCGACGTTGTTAAAGGTAGTGCTGGCGGTAACGAACACAAGGTAGATGGTCTATCTGGTGCGACACTTACTTCTAATGGTGTTGATCATACTGTAGATTTCTGGACAAGCGACAAAGCGTTTGGTCCATTCCTTGCGAAAGTACGTAAAGGAGCATTGAACTAATGGCTAATGCAAAAGAAATGAAGGAAGTCTTGTTTGGTCCTGTTTTTGCGAACAACCCGATTGCACTGCAAGTGTTGGGTATCTGTTCTGCACTAGCGGTAACTTCAAGCCTTAAAAATGCACTTATCATGTCAATTGCGTTGACATTGGTTACGGCGTTTTCAAGTTTATTTATCTCAATGATCCGTAATCACATTCCTTCAAGTGTGCGTATCATTGTCCAAATGACGATTATTGCATCTTTAGTAATCGTTGTAGACCAAGTGCTTCAAGCCGTTGTTTATTCAACAGCAAAAGAACTATCAACGTTCATCGGCCTCATCATTACTAACTGTATTGTAATGGGTCGTGCAGAAGCATACGCAATGAAGTCACCACCAACAATGTCGTTCCTTGACGGTATTGGTAACGGTTTAGGTTATTCTGTAGTGCTTTTAACAGTTGGCTTTATCCGTGAGCTATTCGGTGCGGGCACATTGTTTGGTGTTGAAATCTTACCACTTATCTCTGAAGGTGGTTGGTATCAGCCTATGGGTCTACTAGTTATGCCATTCAGTTCGTTCTTCATCGTAGGTGCATTTATTTGGGCACTACGTACTTGGAAGAAAGAGCAAGTAGAAGCGAAGGCATAAGGGGAGAGAGATGGAACAATATATCAATTTATTTATAAAAGCAGTTTTCATTGAAAACTTAGCTTTGTCTTTCTTCTTAGGTATGTGTACTTTCTTGGCGGTATCTAAGAAAGTAACAACGTCGCTAGGTCTAGGTATTGCGGTAGTTGTAGTTCTTGGTATCTCTGTACCAGTAAACAACTTGGTTTATCACGCAGTGCTAGCGCCGGGCGCATTGGAATGGTTAGGCTTCCCTGAAGTGGATCTTAGCTTCCTACGCTTCTTGACGTTTATCGGTGTAATCGCAGCGCTTGTACAAATTCTAGAAATGACATTGGACAAGTTCTTCCCTGCGCTATATAACGCACTTGGTATCTTCCTACCGCTAATCACAGTTAACTGTGCGATTTTCGGTGCGGTATCATTCATGGTTGAGCGTAACTTAAACTTCGGTGAATCTGTAGTTTATGGTCTAGGTTCAGGTGTGGGCTGGGCACTTGCTATCGTATTGTTAGCAGGTATTCGTGAGAAGATGAAGTATGCAGACGTTCCTGATGGTTTACGTGGCTTAGGTATTACCTTTGTTACTGTAGGTCTAATGGGCTTTGGCTTCATGTCATTCTCTGGTATTTCACTGTAAGGTAGCGAGGAAACTATACGATGGAAACTATTGTATTAGGCGTAAGCATGTTCATCGCTATCGTTGTGATGCTAGTGCTTATCATCATTGCAGCGAAATCGAAGCTTGTAGCAAGCGGTGACGTTACAATTGATATTAACGGCGATCCTGAAAAAGCGATCAAGACTCCTGCTGGCGGTAAGCTACTAGGTGCACTTGCAAACGCGGGTATTTTCGTATCGTCTGCATGTGGTGGCGGTGGCTCATGTGGCCAGTGTCGCGTACATATTAAAGAGGGTGGTGGTGACATTCTACCAACCGAACTTGACCACATCTCTAAAGGTGAAGCACGTGAAGGCTGTCGTCTAGCGTGTCAGGTTAACGTTAAAAACGACATGGAAATCGAAGTTGAAGAATCAATCTTCGGTGTTAAAAAGTGGGAATGTACTGTTATCTCTAACGATAACAAAGCAACTTTCATCAAGGAGCTAAAACTAGGCATCCCTGAAGGTGAAGTTGTACCTTTCCGTGCCGGTGGTTACATTCAGATTGAAGCACCAGCTCACCATGTTAAATATGCAGACTATGATATTCCTGAAGAATATCGTGCTGACTGGGAACGTTTTGGTTTCTTTAAGCTAGAGTCTAAAGTTGACGACGAAACGATCCGTGCGTACTCAATGGCTAACTATCCAGAAGAGTTTGGCATCATCATGCTAAACGTACGTATCGCAACTCCGCCGCCAAATAACCTAACATTGCCTTGTGGTAAGATGTCATCGTACATTTGGTCACTTAAAGAAGGTGATAAGGTGACTATTTCTGGTCCATTCGGTGAATTCTTCGCGAAAGACACTGATGCAGAAATGGTATTCGTTGGTGGTGGTGCTGGTATGGCGCCAATGCGTTCACACATTTTCGATCAGCTTAAGCGTCTAAACTCTAAGCGTAAGATGTCTTTCTGGTACGGTGCTCGTTCTAAGCGTGAAATGTTCTACGTGGAAGACTTTGACGGTCTAGCAGAAGAAAATGATAACTTCGAATGGCATGTTGCACTTTCTGATCCTCAACCAGAGGATAACTGGGAAGGTTACACTGGCTTCATCCACAACGTACTTTTTGAAAACTATCTTAAAGACCATGAAGCGCCAGAAGATTGTGAGTTCTACATGTGTGGTCCTCCAATGATGAACGCGGCAGTTATTAACATGCTTAAAGACTTAGGTGTTGAAGACGAAAACATCCTACTTGATGACTTCGGTGGTTAATTAGGTTTCGGTCTAACAATGAACTTAAGTTAGAATATAAGCCCTCAAGCAAAACCCTTTGCTCGAGGGCTTTTTTATACCCGTTGCTACTAAACTCAGGAAGTTCTGATGCAAGCAAGTTACGCTTTTTTATCTCGATTTTTTATCATTTCGTTTTTATTCGTTTTTTTAACAGGATGCCAAGACGCAAAACCTGAAGCCAAGGAAATCGTGCTGTCTGGTAAAACCATGGGCACGACCTACAACATCAAGGTATTCCCCGGTGAAAAGCCGCTCGAACAAGCGCAGTTGCACGAGGAGGTTGAGCAAGCATTAAAGGCTGTTAATCAATCTATGTCCACCTATATCCCAGATTCTGAGATTAACCAGTTTAACCGTTTAGCCGCAAATACCGTTATGCCTATCAGTGAAGACTTTCGCTTGGTAGTTGCTGAATCTATCCGCCTTGGAAAGTCGACCAAAACGCTTGATGTTACGATGGGACCGCTTATCGATTTGTGGGGATTTGGTCCTGACAAAAGACCAACAATGCGTCCGTCACAGGTCGAGTTAGACGATATGCGCACTCGTATCGGTGTTGATAAGCTTATTTTAAATGGCCGTGGTCTTGCGAAAACAGTTACGGGGCTGGAATTATCATTTTCTGCAACCGCTAAAGGCTATGGCATAGATAAGGTGGCTGAGGTGATTGAGAGTCATGATATTCATGACTATATGGTAGAAATCGGTGGCGAGCTTCGCGTTTCTGGCAAGAAGCCGGATGGAGAGTGGCGTATTGCTATCGAGAAACCCGATGCGCCTGTTGGTCAACGCCAAATTCATCGCGTGATAGAGCCTGGCAAAAATGGCATTGCAACTTCAGGTGACTACCGTATTTTTTATGAAATGGATGGTGAAACCTTTACACACCTTATTGACCCTACAACGGGTCGCCCAGTTAAACATGAGCTGGTGTCGGTAACGGTACTACATCCATCTGCGATGACGGCTGATGGCCTAGCGACAGCATTGACTGTGATGGGCACGGAGCGTGCAAAGGCGTATGCCACTGAGCATCAACTCCCCGTGTATTTGATGTATAAAAGTCCTGAAGGGATCAAGAGTTACGCGAGTGAAGCATTTCAGCCGTACTTGAATTAAGCTGTACAACACCCCATAATTTAATTGTGAGTGACGCCATGAAAGCGTATAATTTGCGCGTCGTCACTCAATTCAATGTAGCAATAAAAGGGGCTAGATAATGTCTTTATTCCTCCTTACTTTCGGTTTACTTATGCTTATCGCTGTTGCGATGGCAGTAGGCGTTATCGTACAAAAGAAATCCATGGCCAGTAGTTGTGGTGGTTTGGGCTCAATGGGCATTGACAAAATTTGTGATTGCGACGATCCATGCGACAAACGCAAAAAGCGGTTAGCAAAAGAAGAGATGTGGAAAGAAAACCAGATCCTATAACCGTAGAATGGTATTAATTGAAAACGCAAGCTTAGCTTGCGTTTTTGCTTTTTGGGTAACAAACCTCAGGTTAAGTAAAAATGCAGCGGCAGCTATATTTTGTTCGTCATGGTGAAACGACCCTATCAGGCCATTTACTTGGAGTGACAGATCCCGAACTCAGTAGTACTGGTGCTCAGCAATTGCTGCAATCGTTAACGAGCCTAAGTGGCCTGCAGGGTATTATTAGCTCTCCAAGGAAGCGCTGCCTGAATACAGCCACAGCCTTTGCAAAACAGTATCAACTCCCCGTTGAGGTGGAGCCAAATCTCGCCGAATTTGATTTTGGATTATGGGATGGACAACCTTATGATACGCTTTGGCGAGAAACCCAATTTCCAAGTATTGGTGACTTTTGGCAAAACCCTTGGCTGCACACGCCTCCTGAGGGCGAGTCTATGTATGATTTTCATCATCGGGTCGCCACGTGGTGGCACAGTATTTTGGCGTCGCCAAGTGAAGAGTGTACCGCCGTCGTAGCGCATGCAGGAGTAATAAAAGCGCTTGTAGCACTTATTCTTGACCTATCGCCTGAGCTTACTGCATACCAATCGAAGATAGATATTCCTTATGCGGGTATAGTAAAAGTTGAGGTGTTTTACGACAGCAGCCAAACTGCTTGGCCAAAAGTTGTATTTTAGACGTCTAGACTTCATAATATTGCAAATTTCGTGATAGGCAGATATTGGGAATGAGGTGTGAGTCCTCAACTGTCCCCGCAACTGTAAGTGTATGAGTGTTACCTCTTGCATAAGTCAGATACCAAGGCCTATCTATATACTTAAGCGGGCAGACTTAAGTCAAAGTTGTCGCTTGTCTATAAGCTACTACTTTGCCGTGCCCAATCAGAGGTGCTATGGCAGTCACTCCACAGTTTCAAGTCGATAAACTTAGCGTGCAGCTTGGTGGTAAAGCCATCTTAAAGGCACTCAGCTTTGCTATTAATTCGGGTGAATTTATTGGTTTGCTCGGACCGAATGGTGCTGGAAAGTCGACTTTGCTGCGCACTTTATATCAATACACAGCGCCAAGTTCTGGGTCGCTACTTTTCAATGGTAAGCCGCTAGCTAGTTATGGACGTAAAGCCTACGCGAGACATGTTGCTGTGGTGCTACAAGAGATCCCCGCTGAGTTTACTCTGCCATTATTTGATATGGTATTGATGGGGCTAACACCGAACAAATCACTGCTCGCGACAACGACGGCTGCTGAAAAACAGGCAATCTTACATGCCATTGAGCAGGTTGGATTGAGCCATAAATTAGAGCAATGTTTTAGCTCCTTGTCTGGTGGGGAGAAGCAAAGGGCAATGATCGCACGTGCCATGGTGCAAGCGCCTCAAGTATTGATAATGGATGAGCCCACCAGCCATTTGGACATTAAATATCAAATCCAAATTATGGAGCTGGCCAAGCAGCTTGGTGTTACTATCATTGCGTCTTTTCACGACTTAAATTTGGCTAGCGCCTTGTGCGACCGCTTATTAGTATTAAATAACGGTGAGCTTGTTGCAGATGGGTCGCCACTTGAAGTCATTACCGAAAGCCTATTAAGCCAAGTTTTTGGGGTATGTGCAGAGGTTTCTACTGTCCGCCATCCGCCAAATAACAGTGAGATCCCACATATACGCTTTCATTACGGGTATCAATTATGATTGCCGCAAAGCGGATCGCGTTGATATCGATACTGCTATTGAGCTTGTGCTGTTTTAGCATGCTGATGGCACTTAAGATCGGTGCGATTGATTTATCTTGGCATACGGTTATACAAGCGATTATTAATTTCGATCCCAGCGTACTTCAACAACGGGTGGTAGTTGAGCTTCGTCTGCCACGGACGTTACTGGCGATGAGTGCGGGAGCAGGACTGGCGATAGCGGGTCTTATTTTACAAACCGTGACGCGTAACCCTCTAGCTGATCCTTATTTATTTGGTATTTCTTCAGGTGCTTCATTCGGTGTGGTGGTGCTTATCGCGCTATTTGGTGCACAGTCTAGCCTAATGATGTCTGGGGCTGCATTTGTCGGAAGTTTGCTGTCTATCTTGCTGCTTTTATTTGTGGCAAAACGCAATGCACTACAGCAGGTAGAAACTATGCTCTTGGCGGGCGTCGCACTTTCTTTTCTGTTCAGTGCCTTTACTAGCTTGTTGCTCTATTGGAGTGACCCTCAAGCCATCAGTGCAATCTTGTTTTGGAATCTAGGCTCGTTTGCAAGGGCGAGCTGGCAATGGCTATGGCTTCCATGTTTGGTCGTGTTGCTGAGTTTTATCACGCTTTTAGTGATGCGTCGGCCGCTCAACGCCTTGTTACTCGGAGATGAGAGCGCCACCACGCTTGGCGTGAATGTAGGACGAGTGCGAATAGGTATGTTGTTATTGAGCTCCTTACTCACCGCAGTACTTGTGGCTGCGTGCGGCGGAGTCGGATTTGTAGGCTTGATGATCCCGCATATCGTACGCTTTTTTATCTCGCAAGCAAAGGTCATTGGGCTTGTGGCCACCGCGCTTTGCGGTTCGCTTTTGATGCTTTGGGTGGATGTATTGTCGCGCACGCTTATCGATAATCAGGAACTTCCTGTGGGTGTGATCACCGCCGCCATTGGCAGCGTGTTCTTCTTAGCATTGCTTATTTTCAAAAATCGCCGCTCTGGAGGCGTCGGAGTTACCCATGGTTAAACCGTTAGATACTCGCTTAAACACGCTTATTCAACAGCGCATCGACTTAAAAACCAAACCGCTAGGTGCGCTAGGTAAGCTTGAAGCTCTAGCTGTGCAGCTAGTACAGATTTTCTCACAAGGGCAGACGCAATTAGACATAGAGCAGTTAGCAATAACACGCCCTGCAATGTTTGTTTTTGCGGGCGACCATGGTATTGCAAGCCAAGGGGTTTCTATTGCGCCAAGCGAAGTAACTGGGCAAATGGTTGCAAACTTTGTGCAGGGGGGGGCCGCGATCAATGTCTTTTGTCGGCAACTTGGTTGGCAGTTAACCGTAGTAGACTGTGGCACATTAGTGCCATGCGAGCCTGCGCCGAATTTGCGCTCGCAGCGACTTGGCGATATTACTCATGCCTTCCATAAACAACCCGCGATGAGCGAAATGCAGCTCAAGCAAGGACTTGAATATGGAGAGCAAGTGGTGATGCCCGCTATTGAAGCGGGTAGCAACGTGATTGCTTTTGGTGAGATGGGGATTGGCAATACCAGTTCTGCAGCTGCAATTTTAGCGGCGCTCAGCGGGGCGAGTGTGGAATTATGTGTGGGGCGCGGTACAGGCATTGACGATGAAACGCTTTGCAAAAAACGGGCTCTTATCAAACAGGCTCTAGAATATCATCAAGATAAGCTTGCGACACCAGAACAAATTTTGCAGCGCCTAGGTGGCTTTGAAATTGTGCAAATGGTTGGTGCCATGCTGGCGGTTGCACGGGCACAAAAAGTAATCATAGTGGATGGCTTCATCTCTACCGCAGCGGCTATGTTGGCAAGTAGAATAGCACCGCAAAGTAAGCAATATATGGTGTTTGCTCACGGCTCTATGGAGCAAGGCCATAAGTTAATGTTAGAGCAGTTAAACGCTGAGCCATTACTGCATTTAGATATGCGCTTGGGTGAGGGAACGGGCGCCGCTCTAGCGCTTCCATTATTACAAGCTGCGCTAGGCTTCTTTTGCGAAATGGCAAGCTTTGCCGATGCCGATGTTACGCAAGTGGTAGACGCATAATGCAGTGGCAACAAGAGTGGCGACTGTTTAAGTTTGCTGTGGTGTTTTTAACGCGGGTGCCAATTCGTTTGGAGCCTGCCCCTTCATCTGATGAACTCAACGAAGTGAGTGGTTACTTTGCTTTGGTTGGTTTATTTGTTGGTAGCTTCTCGGCCATGCTTGGCTATGTTGCCAGTGGAGGTGTGTCGCCAATGTTTGGTGCCGTTATCGTACTGGCTGCGAGTATCTTACTTACCGGGGCTTTTCACGAAGATGGTCTTGCCGATGTTTTTGACGGTTTTGGCGGTGGCTGGAGCCGTGAACAAAAGCTTGAGATCATGAAAGATAGCCGTCTAGGTACATACGGTAGTTGTGCGCTGATATTGCTGTTATTGGCCAAATTTCCGCTTTTGACCATGCTCTTTAATGACTTTGCTGTGACACTCGCTGCACTTATTTTAGCCCATAGCCTAAGCCGTGCCTTTGCGGTGTCTTTAATCGGTGCGCTTAACTATGTACAGGCTGATGAGCTGAGCAAAGTTAAGCCGGTAGCGAAACATATATCGAGTGCTGCGGCGACCCGCCTTACGCTCACTACCATCGCGATTTTAATTTTTTGTTGGCCATGGCTTGCGCTTTCACTGTTCGACTTGTTGATGCTGTGTACTTGCTTGTTTGTGCTAAGGCGTGTGTGCATTAAATGGTTTAACGCTCAGCTTGGTGGTTACACCGGAGATTGTTTAGGGGCTGCGCAACAGCTTGCTGAGCTTGTTATTTTGCTTTTTATTGTGGGTCATCTCTAATGGCACAAATACAGTTAATACTGGGCGGTGCTCGCTCAGGTAAGAGTCGCTTGGCAGAGCAGCGCGCTATTCTATTGTTAGAGCAAGGTGCGGTGAACGAACTTTACTATGTTGCAACTGCAAAAGCCCAAGATGAAGAAATGAAAAGCCGAGTGTTTGCTCACCAGATGCAGCGTGATAGCCGCTGGCAGCTAGTGGAAGAGCCGTGGCATATTGATAAGCTTATTGCTACTGCACGCGAAGATGCGCTGTTACTTATCGATTGTTTGACCTTATGGCTGAGTTTTGGCTTATGCGAAATGGGTAAGGCCGCGACCATAGACAAAAAAGAACATGTGCTGGCGGCACTAGAAAGCTGTGCTGCCACTGTTATTTTGGTGAGTAACGAAGTGGGGCATGGGATAATTCCGCTTGGCGAGCTAAGCCGTGAGTTTGTTGATGAATCTGGTTGGCTCCATCAAGACATTGCTAAAGTGGCCGACAGAGTCGATTTTGTTATTGCAGGCTTGCCACAATGTTTAAAAGGTCAAGACGTATGAAAACCTTAATGGTACAGGGCACCACGTCTGATGCCGGTAAAAGTACACTGGTTGCGGGACTTTGCCGGGTGCTGCAACGAAGAGGCTTATCTGTTGCGCCTTTTAAGCCGCAAAATATGGCACTAAATAGTGCCGTCACACCTTGTGGCGGTGAAATTGGTCGGGCACAAGCACTCCAAGCCGAAGCCGCAAAAGTCCCGCTATCCGCAGACTTTAATCCTATTTTGCTTAAGCCAAACTCTGACACTGGCGCACAAGTGATCATTCACGGCAAAGCCATTAGCAATATGGAAGCAGCCGCTTATCATGATTACAAAAAGGTAGCGATGGAGGCCGTACTTTCCTCACATCAACGCCTCAGCGAACAATTTGAGCTGTGCATAGTGGAAGGGGCGGGGAGCCCTGCTGAGATCAATCTGCGTGAAAATGACATTGCCAATATGGGGTTTGCCTGTGAAGTTGCATGCCCCGTGATCATTATCGCTGATATCGACAAAGGCGGGGTGTTCGCACACTTGGTTGGCACACTTGCGCTATTAAGTGACTATGAACAAAGCTTGGTTAAAGGATTTGTGATCAATCGCTTCCGTGGTGATATTGCGTTATTGCAATCTGGACTTGACTGGCTCGAGCAAAAAACGGGTAAGCCTGTACTTGGGGTATTGCCCTATTTGCATGGCTTAGCGCTTGATGCAGAAGATGCGGTGACGGTGGACAATATCTGTGAACGGGGATCGTTAAGCGTCAGGGTTTTACTATTTCCTCATATTAGCAATCACACCGATTTTGACACCTTGCGCTTAAACCCTGAAGTGGATTTGCGTTATGTACGCTATCAAGAATCTATCGGTCCTTGTGACTTAATCATTCTGCCCGGCAGCAAAAATGTGTTGAGCGATTTAACCTTCTTACGCAAACAGGGTTGGGCAGAAGAAATCAAACGGCACCTGAGGTACGGTGGTAAGGTACTAGGTGTGTGTGGCGGTTTGCAAGTGTTAGGTAAGTTCATCAGAGATCCAAATGCGGTGGAATCAACACTCGGTGAAGTCGCTGGGCTTGGTCTGGCTGACTTTGAGACCACACTCTCAGAGCAAAAAGTACTGACGCAAGTGTCTGGCATTTGCCAATTGGATGAGCAAAGTGCTGAAATTTGTGGTTACGAGATCCATGCGGGGATCTCTTCTGGAGCGGCACTAGAGGTGCCATTCTTGCGATTTAACACACATCCAAATAACAGTGTGCAGGACGGTTTTATCTCCCGAGATAATCAAATTGCAGCCACCTATTTACATGGTTTATTTGATACGGTCGCCGCCACACAGGCTATCTTGTCTTGGGCCGGTAGTAAGCAAGCGGGAACAGCCGCGATTGATTTAGCGAAGCACAGAGAGCAGCAAATTACGCGTCTTGCCGACAGCTGTGAAGCACATTTAGATTGGCAAAAATTGATGAAAATAATTGAGGAATAACATGAGCGAACAACAAGATAAGCATCAGCAACGACAGCAAAAAGTAAAACAACAAGTCGATGAAAAAATTGCCGCTGCGCAGCAAGAGCAGGGCATTTTGCAAGTGATCACAGGTAACGGTAAAGGTAAGTCAACATCTGGTTTTGGCACCGTTGCGCGTTGTGTCGGTCATGGTATGAACGCTGCGGTTGTACAGTTTATTAAAGGAACCTGGGATTGCGGTGAACGCAATTTGCTCGAAAAAGTCGGCGTGCCATTTGCGGTCATGAAAACGGGCTTCACATGGGAAACGCAAAACCGTGAAACCGACACTGCCGCCGCGCAGGCGACGTGGCAACAAGCAAAAGTATGGCTACAAGATGAAAGCATCGACTTGGTATTGCTCGACGAAATTACGTATATGTTGAGCTATGATTATCTAGATTTGGACGAAGTCATAACGGCGCTAGAAAACCGCCCTACCATGCAATCAGTGATTGTAACTGGGCGCGGTGCACATCGACGCCTGACCGAGCTTGCAGATACCGTGAGTGAAGTGCGTAATGTGAAGCATGCGTTTGAGGCCGGCATTAAGGCGCAAAAAGGGTTTGACTACTGATGCTAAAATTCGCCTTATTTATTGCACTAGGCTTTGCCTTTAGCGTTAGTGCTAAGCCCGCAGAGCGGATCATCGCGCTTGCGCCTCATATTGTCGAAAATCTTTATGCAATAGGAGCTGGGGAGCGGATTGTAGGCACGGTCGCCTATGCCGATTATCCAGAATCAGCCAAGCAACTGCCTCAAGTTGGCGACTATCAAGGTATTTCGGTTGAGAAAATTTTGGCACTTAAGCCTGATCTTATCATTGCGTGGAAAAATGCAAGTCACGCTCCTATGCTTGAAAAGCTCGAAAGCTTTGGTGTTGAGGTGATTTACAGTGAAGCGAAATATCTAGATAAACTGCCCAATGAGTTGCTACGCCTAGGTAAAATTACCGGCTTTGGATCTCAAGCACAGCAACAGGCAGATTTGTTTACTAAACGTTTAAATGAGCTAAAAGCCCAGTATAAACAAAGCGCTAGCTTAGCTGTATTTTATCAATTGTGGCCATCACCGTTGATGACCGTAGGAGGCGAAAGTTGGTTACAGCAAGTCTTTACTGTGTGTAATGTGAAAAATGTTTTTGCCGACGCCACCACGGACTATCCACAAATTAGCATTGAAAATGTTCTGTTGAAATCACCACAAGTGATTGTGATCCCTGAAGAAAAGACCAAAAAAGAGGTTAAAGCAATTGAATGGCAGCAATGGCCGTCGATCCCTGCGGTAAAGTATCAACAAACTATTTCGGTAGATGCCGATCTGCTCCATCGTTATAGCTATCGTATGCTCGAGGGAATATCGGATTTATGTGGTAAACTCGACGTTTCTCGAAGCCATTATAATATGATGAAAAAAGGTGAAGCATGACAACGTGGAGTGACGTGTTAGGTCAGGAAAAACAACAAGATTACTTTAAACAAACCATGGATTACGTGGCAGAGCGTCGCGCTCAAGGTATAAATGTATTTCCGCCCCATGAACAAGTATTTGAAGCGTTCAAAGTCACGCCTTTTGATCAGGTTAAAGTGGTGATTTTAGGGCAAGACCCTTATCACGGTCCTAATCAAGCCCATGGTTTATGTTTCTCTGTGTTGCCAGGGATCAAGCCGCCGCCGTCGTTAAATAATATGTATAAAGAGTTGGTGCAGGATATTGACGGCTTTCGCATACCTAATCACGGCTACCTAATTGACTGGGCTAAACAGGGCGTACTGCTGTTAAATACGGTGTTGACGGTAGAACAAGGCCAAGCCCATTCTCATAAGCATTTGGGCTGGGAGCGCTTTACTGATGTAGTGATTGAAAAGCTGAATGCCCACAGCGAAGGTGTGATTTTCTTACTTTGGGGCTCACACGCTCAGAAAAAGGGTAAAAGCATAGACACAAATCGTCACCATGTTTTACACGCGCCACATCCTTCGCCGCTCTCAGCACATCGCGGCTTTTTTGGTAGTGGCCATTTCAGCAAAACCAATCAGCTGCTCACACAAATGGGTAAGCAGCCAATCGACTGGCGATTGGCCGAGCTATAGCAGATAAAAACAAAAAAGAGCGCCGTGAAGGGCGCTCTTTTTAGTTAAAATCAAATTCGTCTAAATCAACATTGTCTGCGAAAATATCCAATTCCTGTAGTTCTTTGCGTAGTCGCTGTTTATCTTTTAGCGCTTCAATTTCACGCCATTTTCTTTTTTTGCCCTTAGATGAAGTTTTTTTCCTAGTATCCGGACTTTCTAATAATTCTAATAACTCGTCTAGGGTATCCATGAAAATCTCCTATTGATAAAAACAACCTAAAGTGGCATTTGCTTTGGCTGTTGTTAGCACTACAATTGCAATGACACCGTTGATCTCTTCATACTATTTGGCAAACCTCAATATGAGGAACCGATAAAAGTCTGATAGCTAAAGTACGCTACAAACAACCCCGCGTTGCTTGCTTTTTGTACCAAAACCAGAAAGTAGCGGCATCAATTTTCACTTCAAGTGATATTGATATACCACAGACGGGATAAAAATAAAACACAATTGTGTCTTTTGGGTTAAAAGCAAGTGACAGTTTGATGAAGGTCAATTTGGGTGATATCTAGGAAGTGTTCAGAAGGGTTTGTATTGAGAGCGATAACAAAAACGCCGCAATATGCGGCGTTTCGAAATCGAATGTTTAAGGCACTTACAGTGCTTTAAAGCGTGCGACTAATATTTCTTGTGCATCGGCAAATGAGCGAATACCTTCAGCAAGCTTTTCTGTGGCCATTGCGTCTTGGTTATGTAACCAACGGAACTCACTTTCGCTAAGCGCTGCAGGTTTTGCTTTAGGCGTAAAGTCAGCCTCAAGTAGGTAATCTTCGTTTGCAGGCATTGCAGCAAGCTCTTCTAATAGAGAAGGGCTAATCGTGAGCTTATCGCAACCCGTTAGGGCTAGAATTTCACCTGTATTTCTGAAGCTGGCGCCCATTACAACGGTTTTATAACCGTGCTGTTTATAGAATTCAAAAATACTACGAACAGATTGCACACCCGGATCTTGTAGTGGGTTAGTTGGTTTTTCTAGGCCGTTGGCAACGTGCCAATCTAGAATACGCCCAACAAATGGTGAGATTAAAAATACGTTTGCGTCGGCACATGCACGTGCTTGCGCTTCGCTAAATAGCAGCGTTAGGTTACACTTAACACCTTCTTTTTCCAGTGCTTCAGCGGCTTTAATACCTTCCCAAGTCGATGCAATCTTAATCAAGATTTTGTCTTTGCTTACACCTTGCGCTTCATATAAATTTAATAGCGTTTTTGCTTTTGCGATAGTCGCTTCGGTATCAAAAGATAAACGTGCGTCTACTTCGGTTGAGATATATCCCGGCACAGAGTTCGCGATTTCTTTACCAATCACAACGGCAAAATAGTCACAAGCAAGCGCTAACTGCTTGTCAGCGTCACTTTCATTGGCTTTGGCATAATCCCAAGCTTCTGTTAGATAAGGCTGATAAGCAGGCGTCTCCGCCGCTTTAAGTAAAAGAGAAGGGTTAGTTGTTGCATCCTCAGGCTGTAGCTTGCGGATGGCTTCAATGTCACCGGTGTCAGCGACGATTGATGAATGTTGTTTTAGCCTATCTAATGCTGAAGTCATGTGTTCCTCATTCCAATATTGATAACAGCGAAGTGATATTAGACGCCTTATGTTGCAACACCGTGAAATAGCTGAATAGGTCATATGTCCGTATCGGGCGACATATCACACTCGCTATTTGAGGTTGTTGTTATATAAGGTCGAGTTGTAAAGCGAAGCTGTACTTTAACAGCGAATTGCTTAAACCCAAGTGAAAGCGGACAAACACTTGAAGTTACTTGGGGATAGTGTTGAAATTGACATTAATTACTAGCTAAGTCAATAGGCAAACCATGATCACAGTTATCTCTCCAGCGAAAAACCTAGACTATGAAACACCCGCACCAACCAAGATGCACACACAGCCAGAGCTGCTGGAGCATAGCGAGTCACTTATTCAAGTTTGTCGCGATTTATCACCACAGCAGATCGGTAGCTTAATGAAGATAAGCGACAAGCTCGCTGGCTTAAATGCGGCAAGGTTTGCCGAGTGGTCAGAGCCTTTTACACAAGACAATGCTAAACAAGCTATTTTTGCTTTTAATGGCGATGTGTATGTCGGTTTAGAAGCGCAAAGCCTAACTGAGGCTAATTTAAATTATGCGCAAAATCATTTACGTATCTTATCTGGGCTGTATGGCATCCTAAAACCACTTGACTTAATGCAGGCCTATCGTTTAGAAATGGGTACAAAGTTAAGTAACCCGCGTGGCAAAAACCTGTATGAGTTTTGGGGCACGATTATCGCTGAAAAACTGAATAAGGTCATGGAAGGGGCACAAACACAATACTTGGTGAACTTAGCTTCAAATGAGTACTTTAAAGCGGTAGATAAGAAGGCGCTGAAAGGTGACATTATCACTCCTATCTTTAAAGATTGTAAAAATGGTCAATACAAAGTCATCAGTTTTTACGCGAAGAAAGCGCGCGGTATGATGGCAAGGTATATCATTGAGAACCAAGTATCGGATTTGGAAAGCCTGAAAGCGTTTGATATTGCAGGATACCGCTTTAGTGAAGAAGCAACGCAAAAGGCTCAAGAACCGGTGTTTTTGAGAGCAGAACAATGACAACAAAATTATGTGTAGCAGCAGTGTTCGCCGCTGCGTTTGTGAGTGGCTGTAGTGGACATTTTACAACTAGAGTCAGCAATGTGCCGGTCGATTGCGAAGGTGATTCACGTTCGTGTTCTATGAGCTGTCGCAAAGATTACTCGGATCCGATGCAAGTACAAAATTGTGAGGACAGGTGTTTCCAACAGCAAAATCAATGTCGAGTGGATAGACCAACAGAAGACAAATGGGAAATTACAGACGAAAAACCGACTTATCCCACTTCCTTTTAATATGCCGCGCTACGCGCCTTTGGGTAAGCTCATATAGGCGCGTACGACCCTATCCCTAAATGCTAAATCCGTTGCCTTTTCGGCAGCTCTGTATAGTTGGCAAAACCCCTCGGGCTTTCCTGTTTGCAATAAGATGTCATCTAAAGCATCGATGCCAGTTAGGGTCTGTTGCCAGCGAGATACGATAACAGAGTCAGGCTCTGGCAGCTGACAGAGGATTTGCTCAGATAGCCTAAACTCACTGTTGGTAGCGACCTTGATCATATCGTCATTGGCCGCAGCTAACCAAGTAGCGCCTTTTGCGTTGACACAAATTAACGGTAAATAAGGCGCGATGGCTGGAAAGGCGGTGTTTTTAAACACCTCCACTTGCCAGTAAGCGCGAGCAATCTTAACAAACTGCTCGAAATTAGTGATGGCTGAAAAGCCTGATTGTGCGATGGGTTTGATTTCAACTCTGGGTTTGTTTGCATTCACGGTATCGTTTGCGGTATCTATATACCAATCTCCCACCAACATCGCATTTTGAAAGTACTCATCGCGTAGCGAACCCCATACTTTTTTCAGCTCGGCATTCTCTTTAAGCATGTAATTTCTGAGCACAGATAAACGTTCTGAATTTTGCTTGAGCTCCGTGGTGACGAGTTTAAACATTTCATCGCGAATTTCTAGGCAGCGACCAAGCGGGTAGGGTTTATCTGAAAAATAACTGTACTTTGGTGCGAGCGTGAGATCGGCATTGAGACGAAGGTTTGCCAGCTCAAAAGCGAGTAAATCTATTTCCTGTTGTGTCAAAACAAAGCCACTGGGTAGATACTAGATGGCACTAGTATAACCACAGTGGCGAATTTGGCCTATTTAATTGAAGAAATTAAATAACTTAGGATTGCATCTGGCTCGGGATCTCGGCTCGTATCCGGCAGATATTTAGGCCTTGTGAATATGCCTTGTTCTACTAACGCGTCCAGTGCATCTAAGTGCGCAATGCCCGTTTTACCGAGATATAAATTATCTAAGCTGCGGGTATTGGCAAGCTGCACTATGTCTTTAAAGCCTTTTAAGTAGAGATGATCTTTAGTAAAGCCACCACCACGGAAAATTCGAGTGGTCAGCGCAAAGGCTTCATTGACGTTTAATACACCCGAGTCAGCTAAAAACTCATACACTTGATAGAATTTATCGCCTTTAAGTAGCATGTTAACCGCAATCACCCTAAGCGCTAATACTTTCAATCGTGTCAGATTTATTTGCCCAGATTGATACTCGCGGTAGATGGCAAGGCCCTCTTGAGTATAGGTATTGCCAGGTAAACCTAAGTGCAGCACTTTAAGTTGCTGGGCGTCAGCATTTAAAGTCGTGAGTAAGTGCACGCCAATTTCATGCTCTATCAAGGCATTGATATCAAGCTCAGATAGCATCGCACTGCTATTTACAAGCAGAAGACGCTTACTATTGTCGACCATTGCTTTGGCAACGAGCTTGCTTGATATAGCGACCTTACAAGGTAAGCCCATAGCCTCAATCGCTTGATTAAAACGTACCAAGGCTTGCTCGGCTGTAATGTCTTTTTTTGGCAAGGTCTCTGTTTCGCGCGCGTGCAGCAAGAAGGTCGCATTATTTATATCGTTGTAATCCGGCTCACCATAATAGCGTAGCGAGTTATACAAAAAGGCTTCGCGACCAATTTGGGTGATCAGTTCGATTTTAGTCGCGTAGCTGTCGATCACTTTACGATATAAATCTTTTACGATCGGATCTTGGATTTTTCCAACGGGCAAGCGATAGAGTTGCTCTTTAAACTCATACGGGTCAATTTTCAGCGGGCGATATTTAAACGCAGGCTGATAATGACGTTTCGAGAAAAAGCGACGTTTCTCTTGTGCGATATTGCTTGGGTTAACATAATGCAGCGTTTCAAGGTTTCTGGCTATGCGGTACAGCGCAGAGTCCACGTTAATCAGCGCAGGGTCAAGCTGCGACGTTGATTTTGCTTTGCGAAGTGGCTTATAGCAGTGATTTTTAGCAAATGTTTTTGCCGTTTTACTCAAAGCAACATGCATGTTGCGCTGTAGTTTTTCAAACACCACAGGGAATAATTCGCCGCTGTTTTCGTCCATAAAGACTTTTTTTACTTCAAGCGGTACCACTAAGGTGTTATCAAAGTGGCTGGTAATATATTGCGCTTGATAACCATGGCCCTGAAAGACGGTATTTTCAGCACAATCCACCAGCTGGCCTGCCAGTTTTTTCAGTCCTAGCTGTTTTTTCAGCTCATCTAATACGGCGCGAAAACGCAAGGTATCAAGTTGTGCAGTGCCAATATTAAAGGTTGGTGCATAAGGGTAGCTACGAATTTGATAATTATAGCTGTGCACATCAAATAGCAAGCAGGCACCAAACTTGCGCTCAAGCGTGGTTAACAGCGCACTGAGCACACGGTAATAGGCTGCATGCTTAGACAAGCTAACATCTATGTCTGCATTTGGTAGCGCTTGGCTCCACACTTGTTTACCCCATGCTTCTTTGTATATCGCAAGCTCTGGCGCACGGTTAAGATCGTATTCGTAACGTGAGTCACGCGCGATAAGCGTGATGGGTAATGATTCAATCATGCCGTCGGTAAACGGATCTTCCTCTTGTAAACGCTCAGCATCGCTAATGGCGAACAAGCCTTTTAGGCTAGCACGGGTGCGGTGGCCTGCGTGTACAGCAGTGGCGACATAAGGCACGTATTCCCTCACTTCGAGGTGAAAAGCACCTTCAGCAAATTGTCCACTGATGGGTTTGCCGGCTTCAAGCGCGGCAATGATGGTTTGTTCAGATAGCATGAGCATCTTCTATTACTTGGCGGAATTGGTTTTTGCGATGCGTTACTAGCTCTTTGGCGTGCACCACACTCTCTACAAAATCGATAACTTGCACTTGCAGCTTACAGCGGTTTAAACGGTTAATACGGGTTATCCCGCCAGGCGAGAGCACGTTAACTTCAATAAGCTTGCCGCCTATCACGTCAATGCCAACAAAATACAAACCATCACGCACAAGCTTAGGGCCGATGTGCTTACATAGCGCTTTTTCTTGGTTGGTGAGTTTGTGTTTCACTACTTTGCCACCGGCATGTACGTTGGCACGCACTTCATTTGCTGCAGGCACACGTTTCATGGCGCCAATCGGTTCGCCGTTAAGCATTAGAATACGAACATCACCCTCGTCGGCACCTTCAACATAGTCTTGTAAAATGACGTAGTTGCTGCCTTTACCAGCCTCGTCGCCACCAATATAAAACTCAAGGAGTGAGCTAAAGCTTTGTTTCGCGCGTTTTTCAACGACGATAACACCGCGACCGCCAAAGCCATCAAGCGGCTTTAAGATCATTTTCTCTTGCTCTGATTCAGAGAATATACGCTCTAAATACTCTTTGTTTTTAGATACATGCGTATTTGGAATAAATTCTCTCGCGATGCCTTGGAAAGATGCCGTGTATAGCTTGTTATTTGCGATACGCAGGCCATCGATGTCGTTGATGATGAAAGTATCATCACGAACAGAGTCTAAAAAGTTCATCGCTAAGGTATCAAGCGGTGGGTTGGCGCGCATAAATATTGCGTCAAAACCTGCCAAAGGAAGCTGTACTTTTTTAAACTCAGCTTTGTTGTAAAAGCTCACTAAGTTGTCAGATACTTTTTGGCCCGCAACAAATACATCACAGAAGGCACTGGCGACACTTTCGCGAATAGTGAGGTTGTTTACGGTGGTGATGGCAACGACGTGACCGCGCGATACGGCTTCGTGGATAAGTCTTAGCGTGCTGTCGTTTTCAGCTTCTACACGCTCCCAAGGGTACATAATAAAACAGATTTTCACGGGCTATTTTTGCTCAGCAAATAAATTGGCAATATAGCGGTAAAATAGCTTAGACGCTCACGGATTATTTTTATCGACAAGATAAGGAATATCAATCATCTATTGGGCAAGAAGCAGAGCACTGACAGGTGCTCTGCAGGGTGGATATCATACTCTAAAGCGGTTAACTATGTCACTTAATTCGTGACTTGCTCGTGTTAGTTGCTCACTGGTGTTGTTGAGCGAATGCGTGGTATCCAAAGAGTGATGGGTGGAGTCAGAAAGCTGAGCTATTCGCTCATTAACTTCTTGTGCTGCAAGACTTTGCTCGTCGGTGGCTTTGGCGATGTGGGTACTCATATCCGAGATAGCGTCAATAAGGCGCTCAATTTCGGTTAATGCGTTATCGGCAAGCTGTACCTGTTCAACCGTTTGCTCCGAGATTTGTTGGCTAACTTTAACTGCTGCTACGGCCTGCTGCGCTTCTTTTTGCAGTCGCTCGATCATGTTGTGGATTTCATCTGTGCTTTGACCCGTACGACTTGCAAGGGTGCGAACTTCATCTGCAACTACGGCAAAGCCTCGTCCTTGTTCACCTGCTCGAGCGGCTTCTATTGCCGCGTTTAGTGCAAGTAAATTGGTTTGCTCCGCAATACCTCGAATAACATCGAGCACCGATCCTATATGCTGACTCTCTTGTGCAAGGCTTGTCGTTGTCACGCTCACAGATTGAATTTGCTCCGACAGCTTTTTAATGGCGGCAATGGTTTGAGAAATCGTTTGTTTGCCTTTTTCACTGTAATTGCGTGCGTCTGCGGCGGAATGTTCTGCAGTATCTGCATTGCTACTGATCTCACGAACTTGCATGGTCATTTGTTCGGCAGCCGTGGCGACTTGGCGGCTATTGTCATTTTGCGACTCAATAAATGCCAAGTTTTCTTCGCCAGCCGCTTTTACCTGATTAGCCAGTGTTTCAACTTCTTTAGCGTTATGGGCCACTGTCGCGATGGAATGACGCATCTTCTCAGTATACAAGTTAAAGTATTTGGCAAGCGCGGTTATCTCATCTTTACCGCTTTCGTCGAGTTGTCGAGTCAAATCGCCTTCGCCTTGAGCGATATCTTTCATCATGTCTTTGGCTTGTTGAATGGGGGTGATGATGCTCTTACCTATGATTGCACTAAATGGGAATAGCAGAATAATAAGCACCACCATCTCAATTAATAGCAAATTTCGAATATAGGCAAACTCAGCTTCGATAGTGTCGAGGTATACACCGGAGCCGATGATCCAACCCCAAGGTGTAAACGCTTTGACGTAAGATATTTTTTCGACAGGGGCTTCTTTACCGGGTTTTGGCCAAAGGTAGGGAACAAATCCCGCACCACTTTTTTCTGCCACTTGTACCATTTCAACGAATAAGCGCTTGCCTGTGGGATCTTTTGATTGGCTGAGATCTTTGCCGTTGAGCTCGCTTTTAAATGGGTGCATCACCATTTTGGGATGGTAGTCGTTGATCCAGAAGTAATTGTTACCTTCGTATCGTAAAGCGGCAACGGCATCAAGAGCTGCGGATTTCGCTTGCGCCTCTGGGAGTTTCCCAGATACATATTGTTGGTGAAAGTAAGCCACTAAACTATAGGCATTTTCAACAAGGTTTTGAGTTTTATGATATTGCTGCTTTTCGAGTGCATCATACTGTTGCGATAAGCTTACTGCGCTTTGAAGGATAACGCCGATAATAACGACAATGATCAGTAACGCGAGGCGCTGGAAAATGGTGAGATTTCGAAAAAACTGTTTGGACATAACGCAATCCTTATGTCGTTTTTATTATTGAGAGAAGCAGGCGCGAACGCCTCATCAATTCATACTAGTTAATCTTAGTAGTAATAACTTGAGATAGAACAATAATTTCAGTTTTTCTTAGTCTAGAAGAATAAACAATTAGACCAATGGATTAGAACTAAATGGAGAGAAAAGAAGAAGCGCCTAGCTCATAGGAAGCTAGGCGCTATTAAGTGTTTACTTAGCTTCAACCTCAAAATGACGATTAAAGAAGTCAGTAATGGTTTGATGCAAGTGGGTTTGTACTTTTTTGCCACGTAAACTGTGCTTCGATCCAGGGTAAGTCATCATTTCAAATGGCTTAACCTCGTCCTGCAACTGCTTAAATAGTTTCGTTGCATGGGTAAATAGCACGTTATCGTCCGCCATACCGTGATAGATCATCAGCGGGCCTTTTAGTCCATCAGCATAAGGGAACACCGCGCTTTGCTCATAGCCCTTAGCATTTGTATCTGGGTGACCCAAGTAACGCTCAGTGTAATGGGTGTCATATAGAGCCCAATCTGTTACTGGCGCACCAGAGACACCAGCTTTAAAGTAGTCGCCTGCTTTAAACATTGTCATCAGCGCCATATAACCACCATAGCTGTGACCATAAATACCGATACGCTCAGGGTCGACGTACTCTAGTGTACGTAAGAACTCAACGCCTTTAATTTGGTCAGCCACTTCCACTACACCTAAGTGCTTGTAGATTGGATCTTCAAACTTTTTACCACGGTTGTAAGAACCTCGGTTATCTAATTGGAAAATCACATAACCCTGCTGGGCAAGATATTGGAAGTACAAGTTTTTACTACGCCAGCTGTTGGTCACGCGTTGTGCATGAGGTCCGCCATACACGTTCACAATAACAGGATATTTCTTACCGTTTTCAAGCTTTGCTGGCTTAAATAAGCGGTAATACATAGTTTGACCATCTTCCGCTTTAAGTGTGCCATATTCTGGCGTAGCTAGATTGCTCAAATAAGGCGTTAACGGATGTTCGTTATTCAGCGCATTTTCTTCAAGCCAAGTCACAAAGTCACCATTCACTTTGCGTAGCGCAACCGCTGGTGGACGGTTTACAGAAGAGCTTTTATCGATAAAGGTACGGTTATCTTTTGCCAGTACGACACTATGATAGCTGCCTTTTTCGGTAATACGTTTTGCATCGCCATCTTTAAAAAGTGGTACGCTGTATAGGTGGCTTTCAAGCGGCGTGTCTTTGCGGCCGGAGAAGTATACGATGCCTTTTTTCTCATCAATTCCCTGAAGGCTCTCAACAATCCAATCGCCTTTAGTGATTTGGCGCACCAGTTGGCCATTGGTTCTGTACAGGTAAAGGTGTTTAAAGCCATCGCGCTCAGATGCCCAAACGAAATGCTTTTTGTCCTTTAAGAATTCAAGGTCAAAGTGTAGGTTAATCCAAGTATCACTGGTTTCGGTTAGGGCGACTTGCTGCTTTTTGCTTTTAGTATCGTAAAAGCGCAGTTCCAGTTTTTGCTGTGAGCGATTTTGCCACTGATATGACAATGTTTTATTGTCTTTTAACCAATTTGCACGGGCAATATAGATATCTTTATCTTCGCCTAAATCAATCCAATCCACCTTTTGGTCATTGATCTTTACAACACCTAATTCAATCTCAACGTTAGCAGTCCCGGTGTATGGATAACGTTGATTGAATAGCTTGACCTCTTCGGCATAGATTTCGTTACGAATGGCTTCCTGAACTGGGCTTTCATCAATGCGAGTAAAAGCAATTTGTTGCTCATCACCCGACCACCAATAGCCTGTCATACGGCTCATTTCTTCTTGAGCAACGAACTCAGCCATGCCGTTTTTAATTACGCCACCGCCGTCTTTAGTTAATTGCGTTTCTTTACCCGATTTAAGATTAATGGCATAGAGGTTTTGCTCACGAATAAAAGAAACAAAATTGCCTTTTGGCGAGAAGCGAGCGTCGGTTTCGAATGCTTCAGTTTCCGTTAGTTTCTTACTCTTACCAGAAGCGATTTCATAGTAGTACAAGTCGCCATTGAGTGGGAAAAGTAGCGCTTTGCCATCTTTTGACCATTTGTATTCTAAAATACCACGGCCAAAAATACGTTGACGCTCACGACGTGCTTTTTCTTCATCTGAGAGGTTCTCTGGGCCAGAAAATAGTGCCGCAGAATCTACCAACAAGCGGTTTGTATTGTCTTTGAGATTGTATTCCCAAAGGTCGTAACGGTTATAGTCTTCTTTTTTACCTTGAAGATAAGTAACACGAGAACCGTCAGGAGAAAATTGCAGTTTTACAGGTGCTTTACCTGAAAGAGACGGATCGTCAAAAAGTCGCTCTAGCGTTAGTTGCTCTGCGCTAGCGGTGACAGAGGCAAGTGCTAATGGAAGAGCGATGGTGTAGTGTTTAATGCGAGAGTGCACGGTAGCCACCTTGTTATATTTTTAAAGTCTGATTGGATGGTAATGAAGCCGCTTTGCAATAGCAACAAATTCGGATAGAGTGCCGTGTAAATAGGATTTATAGAATTTCACTATGTCATTTGAATTAGCTAAAGAATTACAACGAGACTGTATCTTAATTACCGAGTGGCCGCTGTGTAGCGTGTTGTTAATGAATGATGTTCAGTACCCTTGGTTTATCTTAGTCCCTAGGGTTGTGGGCGCGAAAGAAATTATTGATTTACCTGAGTCGCAGCAAGTTCAATTTTGGCAAGAATCAGCCAAGCTTAGTCAGCTGTTACAAGACACCTTTACCCCAGATAAATTAAACGTGGCTGCGCTTGGTAATATGGTGCCACAACTACATGTGCACCACATCGCACGATTTAAAACCGATATTGCATGGCCAAAACCGGTTTGGGGGCTCTATCCAGCAAAACCCTACAGTGATGAGGAAATTGAGCAGCTAAAGGCGAGTTTTGCTTAAAGCCTCAAAAAGGCAATGAGACTGTAAACACATCAAGCGCTTTACAAACTGTTAAGTTCTACGTGTTTTGTGTTTATATCTGGAACTGTTATAACTGAAATTGACTTTTGCCGTTTTAAATCAATGAGTACGCGATATGAATAAAAGTTTAGTTGTTATTTTGGCAGTATCATTATTATCCGCCTGTAAGGCGACTGTGCCAGAGCCTTATCAAAAAGATCGTGAACCAGAGTCCAGAACTGAATATAGTGGTGTGGAAGGGTTGGCGCAGCAACAGCAAGATCAAAACTATTTAATGCGCAAAGAGCTACAAGACAAATGCGATGATGCGAAAGTAAATTTAGCGATTGCTAAATCTGACAAAGCCACAAAAGCCATCAAAAAACACCAAAGAGAAATCAAAGATTATTGTATCTAGGGTTAATTACCGAGCAACTGTTATCTTGCTTAAAGGTAACATCAACAGGAATATTCGTTTGTTAGTATCTGAATTAGCTTATTTTTTATAGTTTGATGGCTCTTTTATGAGAGGCAAAGTAAAAGTAAGATGTTGATACTGTTGTTTCGTAATTAGATGGTGTTTTCAAGTTTAAATTATAATGAGTTTTGTTTGGCGAGAATTTTTTGATAAGATGAAGTTACCTTTTTTGGGTAATTTAAAGGATGAAATTATGAAACTTGTTTTGCTTGTATTACCTTTGACTCTAATCGGCTGTACCTCTTCTAACAATGCTCAATTAGTAGAAAAACATGCTGAGATGGCTGTTGTAGAGTGTGGCAAGGGTAATGTTAAATCGGTATCAACGACAAGCTTTACCTGTAAAGAAAAAGCTTAAGCGTGAATATTGGATTAAAAGGCGTTTCATATGAAGCGCCTTTTGTTTTTGATGATACTGAAGTTACAGTCCTAGCACCTGCTTACCTTGCTTAAAGGTAACATCAACAGGAATGTTCGCTTTGGAAAGCTTATCTAGATCTTTTTGTAGTTCCGCTTTGATATCGCCGTGTGTGGCGATCAGTTGATCGACTTTTTGATAGTCACCGTCACCTTGTAGCGTTAGGATAAGGTTAGACAGTTTCTCCATCGCTGCGCCCATCTTTTCCATATTCACTTGATATAGACCATCCGTGTTCTTAGAAAATGCGCCTTCTTCTTTAAAGAAGTTAAAGCGGATCATGTTCGCTTTACCATGTGCACTGGATGCACCAAAACGTACTGAGCGGAAGATACCAGCCATAAAGGTGATGTAGTAATCCTCAAGCGTACCTTCGGTGATCTCGCCTTTTTTAAGTAGTTGCTCAACCATATATAGGCCTAGGATATCTGCTTTGCCTTCTTCAAGCGCACTGGCGTGTTCTTGCAGTGATTGGCGCACGGTGCCTTTACCTGTAATGGTATTTTTAATGCCTAGACCATGGGCCACCTCATGGAACATGGTATTAGCAAAGAAAGCATCAAAGGTGATGTGCTTACGTTGCTCAGGGACGATAAGTTGGTCAGCAATTGGTACTAAGATCTTATCGAATTTTGCGCGCATAGCGTTTTTAAGCTGTAGGCGACGCGTACCTTTTTGGAGTTGCACTTCTTCGTCATTTGGCAAGTTAATCGCAATGGTTTTACTACCCGCGTTTGAATGGCCTGCATAATAAATGACGTCATATGCGTTTAGGTCGGCATCAGAGCCTGGTACTTCTTGCTTGTATTTATCATCAACAGGCAAGCCGGTTTGTAGCTCAGGTAAGAAGGCGGCAAATTTAGCGAGACGCTCACTCCACGCTAAGTCTTTAACCAGAACGTAAGACTCAAAAGCGGCGCGATAGCCAAATAGCTGGTCTTCATAGGTTTCAATTGGGCCGATCACCACATCAATCGGGTTATTCTTCATGTCCATCCAAGCAAAATCAGACGCTTGGTAGCTATTATTGACTAACGCATCTGCACGCAAGTTTAAGTAGTTTGCAAACTCTTTGTCTTGTGCCAGTTTACTTGCTTGGCGTAAAAGCTCTGCGGCTTTATCCAATTCAGCTTTATACGCGGATGAGTAAGAAGTGCTGTATAGCTTGCCGTTTTCATCGCGGCGGATAACAGAATACAATCCTGTTTTATCTTTTACTTCGGCGTTATTTAGCTCGTCTTTGGTAATGTCGCTTGGGTAAAATTCTGCACCCAGTGCTTTTTCTTCAAAGCCAGAAAGAAAAACTTGGTCGCCATTTAAACGATCCCAAGGCCCATAGTTAATGTCCGCGAATTGGCGTACTTTTTCGTCTGAGATTTTGCTTAGGAATGTTGCTTTGTCTTCGCCGAACGCTTGCTGCCAAAATAAATCATCCATAATAACCGAAGCGTCGATGAGTAAAGCTAGCATCTTTTTCTGGTTATCGTTTAAGTGACTCAAGTCTGTTTCGAGTGTTACTGGAGTATAAATATCTAGCCGGTCTTGAGATGCATTAACTAGCTTATAGCCTGATTGTTTAGTATCAACTTGTCCTTGCTCAGTTTGTGCACTAGGTTTCTCAGAAGAGGTTGATGGCTCAGAGCAGCCAGTTAGGGTGAGACCTGTTGCAAGTGCGATTGCAACCGAAATCATTGAGTGTTTCATAATGCTCCCTTGTTGTCTGTATTCTATTTATTTATGTGGCGATCACCTTACACGATTTTGTATCACAATACTTAGTTAACTTTGGTTGGCGTGTGATACGCAAGCCGCTGTTAACGTGAAAGGTCATCATTTGTGTCCAGCTATGGGTCATTTTCAGTATTTTTGCGGCAAAGTTTGCCACAAAGCACCATATGCTATGAATTCTAACTTGCTAATTATTGAGGGTATATAAATAAAATATTATTTTTTTAGATTTTCTTAACTTTATCCGAAAGTTAGACAATACTTACGTCATAGATACTAAAAATCAGCAGTGTGACCTCCAGCAAGCAAGTGCTTACTTTTGCCATAAGCTTACGCTTGTAGTCGGGTCTTTTATTCAGTTATTAAGGGATTTGGTTTCATGTCTACAGAAAATGCTTTGCTCACGATTCTAACTGACAGAATTAATAACGATACCTTGGTATTGCCGACATTACCTGAAATTGCAGTGCGGGTTAGGCAAGCGGCAGATGACCCTGAAATTAACTTGATGCAGATGGCAGATGTTATTTCTCACGACCCAGCCCTTGCAGCACGTATGATCAAAGTTGCCAACAGCGCATTTATGGGCCGTTCGGTGAAGGTAAACACCTTAAACCAAGCAGTAACTCGTATCGGTCTCAGACAAATCAAGAATATAGCGACTGCAATGGCGATGGAGCAGCTATTTGTTTCTAATAACAAGCTTATTAAAACTTACATGGACAAAGCTTGGCAGAAAACGCTAAAAGTTGCTTGCCAAGCGATAACAACGATGGATTTTTATCTTCGCGTCAATAAGCACACGTCGCTTAACAAAGATACAATCACGCTGGCTTCTTTGGTGTTTAATATCGGTGTTTTACCGATTTTGACGGAGGCCGAACGTCACCCTGAAGTGTTTGCCAATCCAAGCTTTTTGGCTCATGCAATCCAGAAATTAGGCGGCAAAATTGGGGGGGCAATAATGCGAGAGTGGGAATTCACCGATGAGTTTGTTGAAGTTGCAGAAAGCTGGGCAAATCCTAATTATCGACCTGAACATGTTTGTTATGTCGACTTTATTCGTGTTGGTGCGATTGTAGAAGGTATTTTGCAGGTGTCGGATAAGTCTGCAGCGCTAAAGCAATATGAAGAAAAGGGGGTAATAAGAGAGGTGAATATGTTTGCTGATGACACTTATTTGCATGTACTCGAAGACGTTAAAACAATGTTTGCCTAATCCTTGTAACTTAATGCGCAGTTTCAGCGCCTTCGTTTGCCGTGAATATAAAGACCTCCGTTGAGGTCTTTACCGTTTAGGGGATAGCCTCGGCCTGGGGCTTTCTAAATATTTTACTTATCCGAGCACCTGTAACTGAAATCGTTAAGCCACATAAAATAAAACCACCCCCGATGGCTTCAATTAGCATCAATCGCTCATTAAGTAATAAGGCTGAACCTACAATGCCGACAATAGGGATTAATAAAGCAAAAGGCGTCACTGCTGCGGCCTTGTGATTTTTAAGTAGCCACCCCCATATTGCGAATGCAATCAGTGTCGAGATATAACCCACATAGGCAATGGATAACCAAGACTGTGTTGTAGTGTTTAGTAGTAAGGTCAATGGGGCGTCAGTTTCAATAAAATAAGACAGTGTAAAAAGTGGCAACGGCGGCACTAGGCTTACCCAAACAATAAAATGGAGTAAATTCACGTCTTGCAGGCGCTTCATAATGAGGTTTGAAAACGACCAAAATAATGCCGCGAATAGAATGAGTACCGCGCCCAACATTGTCGTTGACCCAGAGGAGTTGATAAAAAACAAACTAAAGCCAAACGTTGCAATGCTAATCCCTACCACTTGAAAGCGATCCATGGTTTCCTTTAACAACAAAACACTTAGCAAAATCGTGAAAATGACTTGGGCTTGTAGCAGCAAAGAAGCAATGCCGGCTGATGCATTTGATTCCATCGCAATAAACAGCAAGCTAAACTTAAGCACACCTAAAAATAGCCCAACCCCGAGTACGTTCCATACCGACGTGTTAGGAAAAGGAATGAAGAATACTGCTGGGATCGCGACTACCAAAAAACGCAAGCCTGAGAATAAAATAGGAGGTAACTCTGCTAGGCCAAATTTAATGACCGAAAAGTTAAGCCCCCAAATTATCACTACTATTAAAGCCAATGAAATGCTTTTTACATTCACGCGAGTCAAACTCCGTTTAATTGTACGAGTTACCGTTTTCGGGTATCGGACTACTGGCGTAAATTGTCTTCGATGCCTGAAATTCAGGTTAGCAAAGCGTTACTGCCAAAGCCGAATTGCTATCATGCCATTGAAGAGTAAATAAAGCGCGACAAATACGTTGGTTAGTGCAAATAAACTCGCGAGTCAGTAACTATACGCTCGTACTTGAGTGCGTGCAATCTGCTTGCTATTGGCGCAAAGTGACCTTGTGAAGATAGCGTATTGAGCTGGATAAAGAAAAATTGATAGCCATATCCGCTATCAATTTTTCGTACCCAAAGCTCAACAGACTATAGATGGTAAAATTAAGACTCTAGGCCTTCGTCGTCACCAAGACCTTTGGTTAGATCTTCTAACAACTCTTTGATTTCTTCCGATACCAAAATAAAGTCAGCATCAAGTTTAACGGCTAGATCTTCTTTTGGGATATCTGCATTTTGGTCTTTAAGTGCTTCTGCATAGCTTAAACGTTTTAATGTGCCATCGTTTTGTAAAACGAATTTCACGCGCTCACGCCAATCTAACGCGAGTTTAGTCACACGTTTACCGTTTTCTAGGTGCGTTTTGATTTCGTCTGATGAAAGGTCATGTTGTTTTAACTTGACTTGAGCGCCGTTGTCGTCTGGCTCTTGCAACTCTGCGTCGGTGCCTATTGCAAAGCCTTCAGGTGCACTAAACTCGGTGAGCCAGTGTGTTAGCTGTAAGTCTAAATCATAGTTTGCAAACGCAGGTACAACAGGAAGCGTGCCCAGAGACTTACGCAGTAATGCAAGTAGTTCTTCCGCTTTATTGAAGCTGGCACTATTTACAATCACCCAACCTGATTTTTGGTCGATAAAAGCAAATTGCAGGCTCGATTTTTTGAACGCTTGAGGCAATAAAGTGGCTAGGATATTTTCTTTAATATCGTCTTTTTCTTTTTTCTTTACCGGACGATTTTCTTGTTGCTCTATTAGTTCAATTTTTTCGGCGACCATTTCATTGACTACGGCTGCAGGAAGCACCTTTTCTTCACGCTTAGCACAAACTAAGATACTGTCTTGAGAAAAATGTGAAAGCATTTGGCCATGTTTGCCAAAAGCTTTTGTCCAGCCAAAAGTGGTCATGTCTTGGCTACCACAAGGACGAAAAATATCCTGCTCGAGTGCTTTTTCGAAATCTTCTTGTGCGTAAGTTACATCTTGTTTGAATTTGTAGCAGATTAAGTTACTGAACCACATAGAAATATGCCCGTCTGGAATAAAATTGCGGTCATCATAGCAAAAAGGTCACAGCTTGTATTCCACTAGATGATGTTTGGTGGTGGGGGAGATATCTTGCGCCAATACGCCACTTTGCAGTATGGCGTATTGGACGGTTGTTGTGCTCTAAACTTGGTTAGCTAAACATCGCCATTGGTTTTTGTAAGTCTTTTGGGAAACTGATGTAGTAGGTGAGGCCTTTGCCTTCTTCACTATTTACTTCGATATCCCCATTCAAGGTTTGTTTTACGAGGTTTAAGGTAATATGGGTACCGAGCCCACTGCCACCTTGATCGCGTTTGGTCGTAAAGAAGGGGTCAAACAACCGGTCTAGTTGGGCTTTACTTACGCCCTTGCCGTTGTCTTTGTAGACGATATTTACCATACCATTGTCTTCTTTAATCTTAATATCTATTTGTCCTTGGTCTTGATTTTCAAAACCGTGGATCAAAGAGTTCATGATCAGATTAGTGAATATTTGGCTAATTGCCCCAGCTGGTAAATTTAGCGTCATGTCTTCAGGGCACTCAATATTCACTTGATGATGAGTTTTCTTCAATTTTGGATGTAATGAGCGGATCACTTCACCAAGGTATTGCTTCAGGTTAATGGTACGAACCGCCTCACTGGCCTGATCGACTGCAATTTGTTTAAAGCTTGCGACAAGCTCAGATGCGCGGTCTAAATTGGTTGTAAGTAGGCTAGCACTTTGCTTTGCTTCGCTAATGAATTCTTCTAACGCTTTTGGTGATAAGGTTTTTCCGTTGTAAGCCGCCTCAAGCTGATCTAAACGCTCCTGTAAGAACGACGTCGCAGTCACGCCAATACCAACGGGGGTATTAATATCGTGCGTAATACCGGCAACGAGACCACCAAGTGCCGCCATTTTTTCAGAGCCGACTAAGCGCTCTTGTGCCATGTTCAGCTCATCTACGTATTTCTCAAGTTCTTTTTGTTTCGTTAATAGTTCTTCTTCTGTTTGTTTTCTTAAATCAATCTCTTCTGTGAGCGTTAACTTCTGCTTTTCTAATTCATATTTTTGTTGCTGAAGATCCATCATCGCTTGGCTCAGGTTTGAGGTCTTACGTGCGACTTCTTGTTCCAGCTGAATGTTATGTTGATCAAGTTTTTCATTGCTGATCAAAAGCTCTTTTTGAGTTTGATCGAGCTTTTTACGATATTCAGAGACCTTATCAATTAGCTTATTGAATGCCTCTTCCATGATCTTTAGTTCATTACGCTCTTTTGCGCCGATATCTATTTTATGGCCATCAACGTTGTCGACCTCAAAGTCTTCAATTTGTTCGGTGAGATCGCTTAATGGTTCGGTAAGTAGCTTTCTGAAGGCAATTAAAAATAGAATAATCAAGAATGTTGTCTTGATCATCGCATTACCTATCAAAAAGTAGATAGAGATCATGATGCGACTAAAGACCACCTCTCGGCTAGAAAATAATGTTACGTCGCCGACTTGCGTTGCGCGTCCCGAGAATTCAAAAATCAATGGAAACGTATAACCAAACAAACCGGATGGCGTATCTTCGATTATTGCTTCTTCTTGAACAAGCTGTTGGCTATACAGCTCGTGAATATCTAGTGAGCGGCCAAGCTGTGAAATAATTTCGCCGCTGTCATCTCGTACAATAATTCCTTCGATCATGGGGATCGCAAGTAGCCCCTCAGCCGTAGTAACGGTCTGCTTCGTATTGAGTTCCCATATGGCACGGGTCAAACTGCGGCTAAAGGTTTTTTGCAGCATAGTAAGTTCATTGCGAATATAGTCTTTAGTATTGACGTATTCGGCAACGATTTGACCACATGTGACGACAAAGGTTAGAAGGAAGTAAACCGACAGCACATTGGTGAGCAATTTTTTTGAGAGGCTTTTTTGCAGCATGAATTAAGCTGAGCTCCTACGGTAAGTTCATCGCCTTTGTATAATCTGTTTTTAAAGTTAGCCAATAAATGGTTAAAAATAAATAATTATCTTCATTAATTATGCTTTTTAGCGCCTTACCTAGGAAAGTTTAATGTGTTATAAGATAGCGATATCCAGTGACCGTTTTATTAACGATAGTACAAGACTGACCACTTTATGAGTTATTCCGTCTTAGTTTGCGATGATTCGGCTGTCGCCCGTAAACAAGTCATTAAAAACTTACAAAGCAAATTAGACCTGACCTTGCACCAAGCACAGAATGGCCAGCAGGCGATTGATTTACTGAAAACCCAGCAAATAGATTTATTGTGCCTGGATTTAACCATGCCAATACTTGATGGGATTGCTGTGTTAGAGGCAATAAAAGCACACCGAATTGAATGTTTCGTGGTGGTTATTTCGGCAGATGTTCAGACCAAGATGAAAGAAAGAGTAGCAAATTTGGGGGCGTTAGGGTTTTTAGAAAAACCGGTTAAAGCAGAGCAGTTATTAGGATTACTGCACCAGTTTGGTATCCGATAACTTATCTATGCAAATTACAAATGTAACTATTAAAAATTTGCATAATCTATTTTGCTCTTTCGTATTGACAGCGCGGCTAAACTTCAGGCACTCTAAAATTATGAAAACGAATATTATCACTACGACCATTATTACAACCACCATCCTAACGGGATAGTGGCATAGGTCAGTGCGAGTTTGAAAAAGGCCTGTGTTCACTAAGAACACAGGCCTTTTTTGTTTTTGGAATGAGGAAAAATGATGCGAGTACTAAAGTTTGGAGGGTCTTCCCTCAAAGATTTTGCCTGTTTACAAAGAGTCAGCGAGCTAGTTAAAGGCCATGGCCAACAACAAGCGCTTATCGTGCTGTCGGCTCCCGGTGGCATGACAGATCAGCTCGTTGAGCTTGCTGATCTGGCTGGACGAGGAGAAGCGTTTGACTCCCTGTGGCAGTCATTTACTTCCCGCAGCCAAGGCTTATACGATGAAGTACAAGCGGTGTACGGTGGTGTTGTAGGCTGGCCTGACTTTGAATTACTTAAGGATAAATTAGATGGGGCCAAGTTACTGGGACATTGCCCAGATCAAGCAAGAGCCTATGTTATTAGTTTTGGCGAACGCATTAGCGTTGCGCTGATGGACACTATGCTGCAATCAGACTCCGTGGCGCTTAGTGCTGACGCTTGTGTAAAAACGCAGGGCGGGTATCTCGATGCTGAAGTTGACCTTAAGCTAAGTAAAGTATGTTTTGCAGAGTTAGTGCGTGCCCAAGCGTCGCGTTTTTATATCATGGCAGGATTTACGGGAAGCAATGAAGCGGGCGAGCTGACAACGCTTGGTCGCAATGGGTCTGACTACTCTGCAGCTGTCGCAGCTGCGTGTCTTGAAGCTGAAATCTGCCAAATCTGGACTGACGTTGATGGCGTTTACAGTGCAGATCCTCGTCTGATAAAGAAAGCGACGAAGGTCGACGTGCTATCTTATAAAGAAGCCATGGAGCTATCTTATTTTGGCGCCAAAGTGCTGCACCCAAAAACCATTTTACCTTGCGCCAAAGCAGATGTGCCTTGTGAAATTAAAAATACGCATGACCCAGAAGTGCCGGGTTCTCTGATTTGTGCTCAAGGCGGTGGCGAGGCTCCAGTAAAAGCGCTTTCGAGTCTTGATAAACTGGCTATGTTGACCGTGGCAGGACCTGGAATGAAAGGCAAGGTTGGCATGGCTGCTCGGGTCTTTTCTGCACTGGCAGCAGATAACGTATCCATCGTACTTATTACGCAATCTTCTTGTGAATTCAGCATCAGTTTCTGTGTCCATGAGCAAGACTTAACACTTGCGCTGGTTGCGCTTGAACAGGCATTTGAGCTTGAAACGCAAGCAGGATTAATCGACCCAATTGAAGTGCAACGTAACCTTGCTATCGTTACTTTGGTTGGCGACAACATGAAAGCGCACAAAGGTCTTGCGGCCAAATTCTTTGCGTCACTTGCACAGGCTCAGGTGAATATTGTTGCCATCGCGCAGGACTCAACGGAGAGTTCTATTTCGGCGGTGGTTGACGGTGAACTTTGCCAAGATGCAGTAAAAGTGTGCCACGAAAACTTCTTCACGCACGTGCCATCCATCGATGTATTCTTGATTGGCTGCGGTCTAGTGGGTCAAGAATTAATGAAGCAGTTTCATAAGCAGCAAGCATGGCTTGAAAAACGCAATATCCGTTTGAACCTCTATGGCATTGCAAACTCAAGTAAGTGTTACTTAGACCCTGAAGGCGTTCCGTTTGATAACTGGGAATTGGCGCTTGAGAAAGCGGAGTCGGGCTTTGATTTACAACAGGTTAGCCAGTTTGTTAGACAAAATCATTTAATTAACCCTGTGATTGTCGATTGTAGTGCGGCTCAGTTTGTTGCCGATGGCTATTTAGACTTTCTTAACGCGGGCTTTCATGTCGTTGCGGCTAATAAAAAAGCCAATACTGGCAGCTATGAGTATTATCAGTCACTGCAGCAGGCTGCACTAGCTAAACGCCGTCACTTTCTATACGAAACCAACGTTGGCGCCGGACTCCCTGTATTAGACAACCTTAAATTGCTGTTTGGCGCAGGAGATGAATTGCTTTCATTCAGTGGTATTTTGTCTGGCTCGCTATCGTATATTTTTGGCGTATTGTCGGATGGTTTATCGCTATCGGAAGCGACAGAGAAAGCCAAACAAAGCGGTTTTACAGAGCCAGATCCGCGCGATGACTTATCTGGTACGGATGTCGCACGTAAGCTGCTTATCATTGCCCGTGAATCGGGACTGCCGTTGGAACTCAGTGATATTGAAGTTGAATCAGTATTACCTGAAGGGTTTGCTGAGGGCGCCAGTGTTGATGAATTTATGGCGCAATTACCGCAATTAGATGATGCTTTCGCAGCGCGTATTGCGGCGGCCAAAGCACAAGGCCAAGTGCTACGCTATGTCGGTTCAATTGTTGACGGTAAATGCCGCGTTGGCATTGAAGCGGTAGATAAAGAGCACGCTTTGTACGATATTCGTGACGGTGAAAACGCACTGGCTATTTTGAGCCAATATTATCAACCAAAGCCTTTTGTGATCAGAGGTTATGGCGCGGGCGCAGAGGTAACCTCTGCAGGCGTATTTGCTGATATCCTAAAAACGCTGTCGAGGTAGGAGCTATGAAAACATTTTATGCACCAGCGTCAATGGGGAATTTTTGTGTTGGCTTTGATGCCCTTGGCGCCGCACTCCAGCCTATTGATGGCAGTTTACTGGGTGATCAGGTCAGCGTTGAAGCCGCAGAGCGTGATACGTTCAACTGTATTGGCCCATATGCTGAAAAGCTCTCCGCTGATCCTAAAGACAATTTAGCGTTTCAGTGTTTACAGCACTTCAAACAGCATGTGGCACCCAACATGCCGGCGGTTGCCATGACCTTGTATAAAGGCCTTCCTGTTGGTTCAGGTCTAGGCTCTAGCGCTTGCTCTGTGGTTGCCGCTTTTGCTGCACTCAATGATTTTGCCAATACGCAATTAAGCCAAGAGGCGCTTATTGAATTAATGGCCGACTTTGAAGCTAAGGTCAGTGGTGGTCGTCACTACGACAACATCACGCCCTGCTACCTTGGTGGGCTACAACTGACAGCAGACTGCATTCCAAGTAAAGCAATCAGCGTTGCGCATGATGAAAGCTGGTTTTATGTTATTGCATATCCTGGCTTTGCCTTGAATACAGCGAAAGCAAGGCAAGCACTACCACAGCAGTTTTCTTTGCATGATACGGTGGAGTTTGCCCAGCGACTGTCGGGCTTTTGTTTATTGATGCAGTCAGGTCAATTTGACAAAGCACTGTCGATGATGAAAGACAGCATTGCCGAAGAAGCGAGAGCGCCACTCATTGCTGGCTTTAACGAAGCAAAAGACGCGCTACCAGCCCTAGGTGCCGAGCTGGTAAGTATTTCAGGGGCAGGGCCCACGCTATTTGCTATTTGTAAGTCTGAGCAACAGGCAAATGCAGTGCAGCAATGGTTGCAACAAAATTACATTAATGAAGCGGGTTTTAGCCATATTTGCCGATTAGATGCGCTTGGCACAAGAGAATTAAAGGATCAAAAGTAATGAAATTAGTGAATTTAAAAGACGAACAGCAGGTTGTTTCATTTGTTGAAGCGGTAAAAATTGGTTTAGGTCGTAACCAAGGAGTTTTTTTTCCTCCTACATTTGAGCGTATTGCAGATGTTGATGCACTACTTGAATTACCTTTTGCAGAGCGCAGTGCCAAGGTATTACATCACCTTATTGGTGATGAACTACCACAAGATACCCTCGATGCGATGGTAAAGCGCGCCTTTAATTTCCCTGCTAAATTAGTCGAAGTTGCTAAAAATCAGCATTGTTTAGAGCTTTTTCATGGGCCAACATTGGCGTTTAAAGACTTTGGCGGCCGCTTTATGGCGGAATGCATTAGTATGTTTAATCAAGGTGAGCGCGTGACTATCCTCACCGCAACAAGTGGTGACACGGGCGCCGCCGTTGCCCATGCATTTTACGAAAAAGAAAATGTCGATGTGGTGATCCTTTATCCTCATGGCAAAATTTCGCTTGCCCAACAAAAGCTGTTTACAACACTTGGGAAAAACATTCATTGTTATGCTGTAGATGGTAGCTTTGATGACTGCCAAGCGATGGTAAAGTCTGCATTCCTTGATGACGAAGTAAAGCAAAAGCTTGGTCTTAATTCGGCAAACTCCATCAACATCAGTCGTTTAGTGGCGCAAGTGTGTTATTACTTTGAAGCGCTAGCGCAATTACCTAAATCGCAGCGTGATAAAGTACATGTTTCAGTGCCAAGTGGTAACTTCGGCAACGTCTGTGCAGCAATGATTGCGGCGGCGATTGGATTACCTATTGCTAAGTTAAGTGCCACGACAAACCAAAATGATACTGTGCCCCGTTACATTGCCTCGGGTGAGTGGCAACCAAACGACACTTTAGAGTCACTCTCTAATGCGATGGACGTGAGTAAACCTAATAACTGGCCTCGTGTTGAAATCATGCTAGAAAGAGGAGATTTTAACAAACATGACTTTTATTCACGTTCGGTGACGGAAGCGCGAACTCAGACAGTAATGCAAGAATTACATGATAAAGGTTACTTGGCTGAGCCGCACACTGCGATAGCCTACGAGGGATTAGCACTGGACTCTCAAGCGGATGAAACCGGAATTTTCCTTGCCACTGCGCATCCTGCGAAGTTTAAGGAATCTGTAGAAGGTGTTTTAAATCAGCAGCTTGATATGCCGAAACCGTTGGCCGATGCATTGCAAAAACCATGTTTGGCAGAGCCGCTTAATGCAGATTATGATGCTTTGAAGGCAGCAATGTTAGCAAAACTCAACTAAATCAGAGAGCCTATCTGAGTGGGTAGAACGGCCACTCAGATAAGGTCAATTTCAAGACTATATTAGCTTTTCAAATACAACTTAGGTTGTCTTATTTAAAATATTAATGTTTAAATAAAAAAATATCATCGCGATAGGGGTGTGAAATAAATTCAATCCCTGCTTAAATATGCCCATGCTGATTTCATAGGCAAACTCGTTATCTTGTGATGCTAGATTGTCTTTAAAAATACCCTTACGTTTACCTAGGAGAAACCATGTTAGAACGTAACATGAATATTGCAGATTTTGACCCAGAACTATTTGCAGCGATTGAAGCAGAAACTTCACGTCAAGAAGAGCACATCGAGCTTATCGCTTCTGAGAACTACTGTAGCCCACGTGTACTTGAAGCGCAGGGTTCTCAGCTAACAAACAAGTATGCTGAAGGTTACCCAGGTAAGCGTTACTATGGCGGTTGTGAGCACGTTGACGTGGTTGAGCAGCTCGCGATTGACCGTGCCAATGCGCTATTTGGTTCGACTTACGCAAACGTTCAGCCTCACGCTGGCTCACAAGCAAATGCGGCGGTATTCCAAGCGCTACTTCAGCCACATGACACTGTGCTAGGTATGAGCCTTGCTCACGGTGGTCACTTAACGCACGGTTCACACGTAAACTTCTCTGGTAAAACGTACAATGCTATCCAGTACGGTCTAAACGAAGAAACTGGTGAAATCGATTACGCGCAAGTTGAAGCGTTAGCACTTGAGCACAAGCCAAAAATGATCATCGGTGGTTTCTCTGCGTACTCAGGTATCGTTGACTGGGCTAAGTTCCGCGAAATCGCTGATAAAGTAGGCGCTTACCTACTTGTTGATATGGCGCACGTTGCAGGTCTTGTTGCCGCTGGTATATACCCAAGCCCAGTGCCTCATGCACACGTTGTAACAACAACAACGCACAAAACGCTAGCGGGTCCTCGTGGTGGTCTTATCATCTCTGCTTGTGATGATGAAGAAATCTATAAAAAGCTAAACTCTGCCGTATTCCCTGGTGGTCAAGGTGGTCCTCTATGTCACGTTATCGCTGCGAAAGCGGTTGCGTTCAAAGAAGCACTACAGCCAGAGTTCAAGTCATACCAAGAGCAAGTGGTTAAAAATGCACAAGCTATGGTTGCGGTACTTCAGGAGCGTGGTTATAAAGTGGTTTCTGGCAAAACTGAAAACCACCTGTTCCTACTTGATCTGATTGATAAAGACATCACAGGTAAAGATGCGGATGCAGCGCTTGGCCGTGCAAACATCACAGTAAACAAAAACTCTGTACCAAACGATCCACGTTCACCGTTCGTTACTTCTGGTCTTCGTATCGGTTCTCCTGCGATCACTCGTCGTGGCTTCAAAGAAGTTGAGTCGAAAGAGCTTGCTGGCTGGATCTGTGACGTACTAGACAACATCAATGATGAGTCTGTACAGGCACAAGTGAAAGAAAAAGTAAAAGCAATTTGCGCTAAATTACCTGTTTACGCATAATTTCGCTCACAAAAAAGCAGTTTTTTGTTATGATTAAGGCCGCATTCAAGCGGCCTTTTTTGTTTTTGAGTCAACGAGAGCGTCTATGCATTGTCCATTCTGTACAGCCAAAGATACCAAAGTGATAGATTCACGTTTGGTTGCTTCCGGCCACCAAGTCCGTCGCCGTCGTGAGTGTATTTTATGCCACGAACGTTTTACTACCTTCGAGGGCGCAGAGCTCTTAATGCCGCGCGTGATAAAGCAAGATGGTACTAGAGAGCCTTTCAATGAAGATAAGTTACTCAATGGCATGCACCGAGCGCTGGAAAAGCGTCCCGTCAGCACAGAACAAATAGAAGAAGTAGTACATCAGATTAAATCTCAAATTCGTGGTACTGGCGAACGTGAAGTACCAAGCGACATGATTGGCGAATGTATTATGGAAGCCCTTAAAAAGCTCGATAAAGTGGCTTATGTGCGATTTGCTTCAGTATATCGCTCTTTCGAAGATATTCGTGAGTTTGGTGAGGAAATTGCGAGGTTGGGGGATTGAGCCAGTTCACAGCGCAAGATCATGATTACATGAGCCGCGCCATCACGCTTGCAAAGCGCGGTAAATACACCACAACACCCAATCCAAACGTCGGCTGTGTGATCGTAAAAGACGGTGAAATAGTCGGCGAAGGCGCACACTTAAAAGCAGGTGAAGGCCATGCTGAAGTACATGCGCTTAAGCAAGCTGGAGCTAAAGCCGCTGGTGCAACTGCCTATGTAACGCTTGAGCCATGTAGTCACTATGGCAGAACGCCGCCGTGTGCTAAAGGTCTGATTGACGCAGGCGTCAGCAGAGTGGTTGCTGCCATGGTTGATCCCAACCCACAAGTTGCAGGGCGTGGATTGGCAATGTTAGAGGCCGCGGGAATTGCAACGGCTTTTGGTTTGCTAGAGCCACAAGCAAGGGCACTGAATACCGGATTCTTGAAGCGAATGGAGTATGGGTTGCCATTCGTGACTTGTAAGCTTGCCGCTTCTGTTGATGGTAAAACCGCATTAAACAATGGCCAGAGCAAGTGGATTACCTCAGCCGCAGCGCGCTTAGACGTACAGCGCCACCGCGCGCAGAGCTGTGTGGTCTTGACCGGAGCCGATACGGTTATGGTAGACAACGCCAGACTCAATGTTCGTGAAGAATTTTTGCAAGACACCGATTATCCTCAATCTGAGCTACGCCAACCGATACGTGCGATTATTGACTCACAAAATCGTCTGACACCAGATCTTGCGCTATTTACAACTGCATCTCCAGTGATTATTTTTCGCCGTACTATTGATAATTCAGTGCAATGGCCTCATTTCGTAGAGCAAATTGTCGTGCCTGAAATCAACGGTAAGCTCGACCTAAAAGCCGTTCTCAACAAGTTGGCTGAAAAGCACTGTAATTATGTTTGGCTAGAGGCCGGTGCCACCCTTGCGGGGGTAATGCATGAACAAGGGCTAATCGATGAATATATCATCTATTTGGCACCGAAAATAATTGGCGCTGGAAAAGGGCTGTTTAACACCTCACCACTGAGTGCGATGTCGCAAATACCTGAGTTAGTGTTTGGCGACGTTTGCCAAGTGGGGCCTGATCTCAAACTTATCGCGACTAAAGAGAAGTAAAATGTTTACAGGTATTATCGAAGCAACAGGAACATTAACTCAATTGCAGCTCAAGGGCGGCGATTTAATTGTTCGTGTGACCACGACATCTCTTGATATGAGCGATGTAAACTTGGGTGATAGTATTGCCACTAACGGGGTTTGCCTGACTGTAACTGAGAAGTTTCATGATGGCTTCAAAGCCGATGTTTCTAACGAAACCTTAAGTTTGACGCGTTTTGCCGAGTACCAACAAGGCCAAAAGGTAAATCTTGAAAAGGCACTGCAGCCGATTTCACGTCTAGGCGGTCATTTGGTGTCAGGTCATGTGGATGGTATTGCTGAAGTGGTTGAGATAACCGCTAATGCCAGAGCGACTGACTATTGGTTAGCTGCGCCGTCATCGCTAATGAAGTATATTCCGTATAAAGGTTCGGTTGCCATTGATGGTATCAGTTTGACGGTCAATGCCGTGGAACAAAATCGCTTTAAATTGACCATAGTGCCACACACGGCGCAAGAAACGACGATTGCAGGTTTTCAAGTCGGGTCAAAATTAAACCTAGAGGTTGACCAAATCGCCCGCTACCTCGAAAGACTAATTCAGGGTGAGCCAAGCGCTGCCAGCGAGTCCACTCTCACAACCAGTCTATTGGCGAAAGCTGGCTTTATAAAGTAGCCATAGACAAAGTAAAAATGGGAAAACTATGAGTTTAAATAGTGCTGAGGAAATCATCGCGGACATTAAAGCCGGTAAAATGGTTATTTTGATGGACGATGAAGACCGAGAAAATGAAGGTGATCTGATCATTGCAGCAGAGCACATTACACCAGATGCAATTAATTTCATGGCAACATATGGTCGCGGGTTAATCTGTTTGACCATGACACAGGAGCGCTGTGAGCAGCTGAACTTGCCACTAATGGTGAAAACCAATGGCGCTCAGTTCTCTACCAACTTTACTTTGTCTATTGAAGCTGCGAAAGGCGTAACGACAGGTATTTCAGCGGCAGATCGCGCCCGTACAGTACAAGCTGCAGTTGCCAAAGGTGCAGTACCTGAAGATATTGTACAACCAGGTCATATCTTCCCAATCATGGCGCAACCAGGCGGCGTTTTAACGCGTGCAGGCCATACTGAAGCCGGATGTGATTTAGCGCGTTTGGCGGGACTGGAGCCTGCATCTGTGATTGTTGAAATTCTCAATCCAGACGGCACTATGGCACGTCGCCCACAACTAGAAGTATTCGCAAAAGAACACGATATTAAAATCGGCACCATTGCTGATTTAATTGAGTATCGTAACTTAAACGAAACCACTATCGAAAAAGTAGCAGAGTGTAAACTGCCTACTGAGTTTGGTGAGTTTAATCTAGTGACGTACAAAGACACCATTGATAATCAACTGCATTATGCGATGGTAAAGGGCGAGATCAAATCGGAAGAAGCCAATTTAGTACGTGTGCATTTGCAAAGCACGTTTAACGATATTCTTCATTCAGATCGCAGCGCGGATAGAAGCTGGACACTGCAAAGTGCCATGAAGCACATCGCCGACAACGAAGGCGTATTAGTCATTCTTGGTAAGCAAGAACGCAGCGAAGAGATGGAAGCGCTGGTTAAGGCATTTGCTGCGGAAGATGCGGGTGAACAGGTGAACTACCGTAAATTCCAAGGTACTTCGCGTACCGTAGGTGTGGGGTCGCAAATTTTGGCTGATTTAGGCATTCAGAAAATGCGCCTAATGAGTCTACCTAAAAAATATCATGCACTGTCTGGTTTCCACTTAGAAGTGGTTGAATACGTCGAACCAAAATAATTCCAAAATGCCAAATTGATCGCAATCGCCTATATTCAGATAGTAGGCGATTGCCACATTACTGTGCTATCATGCGCCTCAATTTGGCAATTGCTCATACAGATTAGGAACATCTAATGAAAGTAATCGAAGGTAATAAATACGCTCCTGGCAAAAAATTTGCCATTGTCATTTCACGTTTTAACGATTTTATCGGTAGCAGCTTACTTGAAGGCGCTGTAGATGAATTAAAACGTACCGGTGGTGTTAGCGATGAAGACATCACGGTTGTATATGTACCGGGAGCGGTTGAACTACCACTAGCAGCAAAACGCGTTGCGATGAAAAAAGAGCACGACGCGATTATTGCGCTAGGTGTGATTATTCGTGGTGGTACACCACACTTCGATTTAGTTGCTAACGAGTCTAACAAAGGCTTAGCTAGCGTTTCATTAGATTATGATATCCCTGTCGCTTTTGGTGTACTTACTACTGAAAGCATTGAGCAAGCTATCGAGCGCGCGGGCACTAAAATGGGCAACAAAGGGGGAGAAGCCGCCCTTGGAGCTCTAGAAATGGTGAACGTGCTAGAGCAAATTTAAGAGGAATCTCAGTGAAACCAGCAGCTAGACGCAAAGCACGTGTACTTGCTTTACAAGCTATTTATTCTTGGCAGCTAAGTGGTAACCCAATTGCCGATATCGAACAGCAAATGCTGATCGAAAACGACGTAACGAAAGTCGATGTAGAATACTTCAAAGACTTAGCGCGTGGTGTTGTTGTTAACCAAAAGCAGCTAGACGAAGCAATTCGTCCGCATTTAGCTCGTCCACTCGAAGAATTGGATATGGTTGAGCTTGCCGTGTTACGTGTTAGTGCTTATGAGCTTAAATTCCGTGAAGATGTGCCATACAAAGTGGCTATCAACGAAGGTATTGAGTTAGCGAAAATGTTTGGCGCTGAAGAGAGCCACAAATTCGTTAACGGTGTACTAGACAAAGCGGTTAAGTTTATTCGCAAATAAGCTTTACTATAGGAATAGCCGGCCTTGGCCGGCTTTTTTGTGTATGAAAGAATTTGAGCTAATCAATCACTACTTTAAAGGCCGTGGCATTACTCGCCGAGATGTAGAGCTTGGGATCGGTGATGACTGCGCCTTGGTTTCAGTTCCTGCTGGCAATCAACTTGCGGTAACTACGGATACGCTAGTTGCGGGTGTGCACTTTTTTGAAGATATTCCACCTCGGGCACTAGGCCATCGGGTTATCGCTGTGAATCTTAGCGACTTAGCTGCTATGGGTGCAGAACCTACTTGGGTGTCACTTGGTTTAACGCTACCTAACGCTGACTTGGAGTGGTTAGAAGCCTTCACTGAGGGCATGCATGAAATTGCTGAGTATTATAACGTACAAGTAATAGGTGGCGATACAACGCAAGGTCCATTGACTATCACTGTATGTGCAAAAGGTATTGTACCAACTGGTAAAGCACTCAAGCGCTCAGGAGCACGGGTGGGTGATTGGATTTATGTAACAGGTCCACTTGGTGACGCAGGGCTTGCTATTGAAGCGCGAAAGCAGGGCTGGACACTTGAGCCAAAACATTACAAAGCGGCGCTTGAAAAGTTTCACTACCCAGCACCAAGGGTTGCTGCGGGCCAAGTTCTTAGGGGTCTTGCTACCTCTGCAATTGATATCTCAGACGGTCTACTCGCGGATCTTAAGCATATTTTACGTAGCTCGTTAGTTGGCGCTAAGATAAACGCCGATAAAGTTCCTCAATCTGATGCGCTGCGCTCAAGTCTTGATGAAGATGCACGCATGCGGCTCGCGCTCGGTTTTGGCGATGACTACGAGTTACTCTTCACGGTCAATGATAATAACAAAAATGCCGTGGAAACCAGATTGAAGCAATATGGTGTTGAGCCAGTTTGTATTGGCCAAATTACGGCTAATAATGGCGAAATTCAATTGCTCAAAAAAGGTCAACCTTACCAGCTCTCAGGGTTTGGTTTTGAGCATTTTAGCTAGGAGTTGGTTTGGCTAAGCAGTATGTATTTAATTTAAAGAAGCCGCATCAATTCTTTGCACTCGGGTTTGGTCTTGGTTTAGCGAAAAAAGCACCTGGTACTTTTGGCACCTTCGCCGCATTACCGTTTATTTTTGCAACCCAAGGCGCACCAATTTGGCTGCAATGTCTGGTTGCGATTGTCATGACGTTATTTGGGATCTGGGTGTGTGGTAAAACAGCAGACGATGTTAATGTTCATGACCACCCAGCCATTGTCTGGGATGAAGTGGCAGGTTTTTATATTACCATGATAGGGGCGGCGCTTAGCTGGCAGTCATTAATCGTTGGCTTTATTTTGTTCCGCTTTTTCGATATTTTGAAACCGGGTCCGATAAGATGGCTCGATAAACGTTTGCACGGTGGCTCGGGGATTATGCTAGATGATGTATTAGCTGGCATTTTTTCATTGATTTGCGTGCAAGCTTTGTTTAAAACTGGCATTTTAGTCTAACTGTGCTGATGTGATGGAATCGAGATGACAAGGCTATTGTTTTTCATTTTCACTTTGCTGCTACCAATTACGAGTTTTGCGGCGATAGATGATTACGTAGTTAAACAGTGGAATATCCAAAGTGGGTTACCGTCACAAAGCGTTAAGAGTGTCGTTCAAGACAATCAAGGCTACATTTGGCTCGGAACTCAGTTTGGCTTAAGTCGGTTTGATGGTCATCAATTCCAAAATTTCAACACCCAAAATACCGAGTTTTTAAATAGTAATGCCATTAATAAATTGGTGGTGGATCGATTTGGCATGCTCTGGGTTGGCACGCGTCGAGGATTGTTAAGACTCAATCCCCAAACCTTAGAAGCTCGGCGTTTCGATCTGCAGGGGCCTGTACGAGATATCTTGCAAGATGAAGATGGCGGGATCTGGATTGCTGCGAATGGTCTGTATTATGTTTCTGCGAAAAAGCTGACGTTAGCCGCCAATAACATCGAACAAAGTACGTTAGATGTGACTCAAATAAACCAAATCGTAGGTTCTGTGACTAAAATGGCGTTGGTGCCTGATGGTATTTGGCTAGTGAATGAACGTCACCTACTTAAAATCAGTGAATCAAGCAATCGCAACGGTGATGGCGTTAGGCTTGAGCTGGCGAGTAAGGTTTCACTACCTGAGCAGTTAGCGCAAACCATTATACATGACTTAGCTTGGGTCGATGGTAAGTTGTTCTTAGCATCAGAGTTGGGTGCGTATTTTCTAGATATTGACGAAGTACTACGCCGTTATCAAGATGCGGGTAACAATGCCGTATATAAGTTTCTAAATGATAAGGAAGGCGGGCTATGGGTCTCTACTTATGGTCGGCTGTTATATCGACAGAATAATGGTGTTTGGCAAGCTGTCGAGCCAATTCAGTTGGATCAAAGTATCTGGTTTGCAGATATCTTTATGGACAAAGATAATAATATCTGGCTTGCCAGTTTAAATGAAGGCTTGTGGCTGGCCCACTCAGGAAAAGTGGAGCGGCATCATATTGGTCCTAGAGTAAACCAAGCAATTTCAGCCATCACACAGGGGCCCTCTGGTCAGTTATGGGTAGCTAGTCGTGAGGGGCTTGGCATTATGGGATTGAATGATAGTTATCAACCCGTGCTAACTAGTGCGCAGTTAAATCGTTCCGTGATACACGACTTGGAGTTTATTGGCGAAAAACTCATTCTTGGGACAGACCGTGGTGCACTTATCTACGAAAATGGCACACTACAAAAATTAACTGAGCGAGAGCTCAGACAGAATCCAGTCTTTTCACTAAGCCCTTCAAACCGAGGGGGAATGTGGTTTGGTACAGGGAGAGGTTTGTATCGTCTTGATTACAAGGGGATAACGCCATTTGCCTACAACGCTTTTCTTGGTAGTCAATTTGTTACTTTTGTTGAGGATTTTCCGAGATATGGTTTTATCGGTACTAACAAAGGTGCGTATCGCTACAATGATAAAGGCATCGAAAAAATTGGTTCTCAAACGTCGTTGGATACCGCTTATATCACCAGTATTTTGCATTTGGATACTGTGACGACTTTAGTTGGCTCTCTCAACGATGGGTTATTCTATCGTACCTCAGACGGTGATTGGTATCAGCTTGATGCTTCAAATGGATTGCCTTACGGATCGATATTTTCTTTGCATTATGACAAGAGCAATCAGCTCATCTGGGTGAGCACAATGAAAGGGGTATATCGCATGCCCGTTGCGCAATTTGGTCACGTTATAGAGAGTTTGCAAGTTGAACAAGTAATAAGCCCATTCGATAGGCAGCTTGATGGCAGACCAAGCCAATGTTGTTCAGGCCTTGGGCATGATGCCGTGGTTGAAACCGAGTCAGCTATTTTTTACCCCAGCTTACAAGGCGTTGTTGAGATCCCTAAAAATGTCCAGCTTTTTGGCGGTGGGGATTTATTGCCAAGGCTAGAGTCATTGTCTACCCACGATAGAGTATTTAGTACAGAATCATTAAATCAAGTGATCCAGCTTGAAACATCGGAACGCGATTTAACTATCAATTATACAGCCATTGATTTTTATGCGCCTCATAGCATTGAGTTTAGATACAAACTAAATGGCCATGATACACAATGGCGGGATGCACAATCACGGCGTGAAGCCATTTACACCAATTTGCCTCCAGGCAACTTTACCTTTGTGTTAGAAGCTAAGCGCCAAGGACAAGATTGGGAAAAGGCTAAAGTGCTAAGCTTATCAATTGTACTACCTCGGCGCTTCGACGAAACGATTTACTTTAGATTGTTTATTACTTGTGCATTTATCTTTATGTTCTATCTGATTTTTTGGGTGTTTAGAGCACAAGAAAGAAGAAAGCAGGCCGCATTAGAGGCGTTAGTTGCAGAGCGTACAACGGAGCTTAGAAAGGCAAATGAAAAGCTAAATCAAGTTAATACACAACTTAAGCTGGTTAGTCATTCCGATGAGCTGACAGGCTTGCGAAGTCGTCGCTTTTTGTTTGATCAACTTCCTAAAGATGTTGAGCACTACCAGCGCAATGCTCAATCACTACAAGCCCAAAATAAGAGCCTAGTGCTCATGATCATGAATATCGATGACTTTAGTAAGATTAACGATTCTTATGGTCCTATTGGTGGCGACAGTTGCTTACAACAGTTAGCGACACTTTTAAATACCCGTACTCAAGGTTCAGACTATGTTGTTAGATGGAGTGGGGATGAATTCTTATTGTTATTGCGTGATTTCAGTCGAGATGACATTGAAGAGTATGTTAGTGATTTATGTAAAGCCATTGCTGAGACGGACTATCGACTTCCTAATGGAAAAACCACTAAGCTGACAGTTTCTATGGGGTGGTCTTATTACCCTCTACCACTACTCGGTGGCAAAGTGATTGGTTGGGAATCATCAGTGAATTTGGCTGATATTGCGCTGCATCAAGTTAAACAACGCGGTGGGGATGGTGCTGCAACAATTACTTTTGATGATCAGTTAGATGCTTTTGAGTTTGAACAAAGTGCGAATATAGAGTCTCAATTACAGTTATTACAAAGTAATGGGCTTGCTGAAATCAGTGTATGGATGAGGTAAAACTCATAGCAAAAAGGCTTCCAAATGGAAGCCTTTTTTAGGTTGAATGCAGACTCACGCAAGCCAAGCCTTAATTTGTTGACTGATGCCTTCGCTGTTTAAGCCCAGCTCGGCATGGATCTCAGTTTGTGAACCATGCTTAATAAACTCGTCAGGTAGACCAAGAAGTTTAATTGGTTTTTGATGGCCTTGAGCAATTAAATACTCGCTTACTGCGGAGCCTGCGCCACCGGCAATAGCATTATCTTCAAGTGTGACGAAGCGCTCGTGAGTTACAACCAACTCTTCGATAAGGGCGCAGTCTAAGGGTTTGACAAAACGCATATCTACAAGTGTGGCATTTAGCTCTTCGGCTACGGCTTGAGCGTTTTCAAGCAATGTACCAAAGCTTAAAATAGCCAGCTTTTCACCTTCTCTTACTACCTTGCCCTTACCAACTTCTATTGCGGTCATTTCCGTATCAATCTCGGCGCTTCCCGCACTACCTCTGGGGTATCTCACTGCTGCTGGCCTATCTAGGCGATGACCTGTGTAGAGCATTTGGCGGCACTCATTAAGGTCGCTTGGTGCCATGATCACCATATTCGGGATACAGCGCAAGAAACTTAAGTCGTATGCGCCTTGGTGCGTCTCACCATCCGCACCAACGACACCGGCACGGTCAATAGCGAACAACACTGGCAGATTTTGTAGTGCGACATCATGAATGAGTTGGTCGTATGCGCGTTGTAAGAAGCTAGAATAGATTGCAACCACTGGGTTGAGGTCTTCACAAGCAAAACCCGCTGCCAGTGTCACAGCATGTTGCTCAGCAATGGCAACATCAAAATATTGAGCAGGGTACTCTTTAGAAAAGCGTACCATGCCCGAGCCTTCACGCATTGCTGGTGTGATTGCCATGAGCTTATTATCTTGTGCAGCCATATCGCAAAGCCAATCTCCAAACACCTTTGAAAAGGTTGGTGCACTAGGTTTTGATTTGGGTAAGCTATGGACGCTTGGATCGAACTTAGGCACGGCATGATAACCAATAGGATCTGCTTCTGCAGGTTTATAACCTTTCCCTTTTTGGGTTTTAACGTGTAATAGTTGAGGGCCTTTTAGGTTACGCATATTACGCAGCGTATCTACCAAAGTATCTACGTTATGTCCGTCAATTGGGCCAATATAGTTAAAGCCTAGCTCTTCAAAGAAAGTACCAGGGATTATCATCCCCTTTAAATGCTCTTCCATACGGCCTGCAAGCTCTTTAACCGGCGGCACACCAGACAGCAGTTTTTTGCTGCCTTCTCGAATATTGGTGTAAAAGCTACCAGAGAGGATCTTCGCGAAATGATTGGTGAGTGCGCCAACGTTTTCAGAGATAGACATTTCGTTGTCGTTTAGGATCACTAACATATCTGGATTGATGTCGCCTGCGTGATTCATGGCTTCAAACGCCATGCCCGCGGTCATTGCACCATCACCAATAACGGCGACGGTCTTACGCCCAATCCCTTCTTTTTCAGCTGCGATAGCCATACCAAGTGCCGCTGATATAGAAGTGCTTGAGTGGCCAACACTAAACGTATCGTATTCGCTTTCTTCTCTATAAGGGAAAGGATGCAGGCCATCTTTCTGGCGGATCGTATGCATCCTATCTCTTCTACCTGTAAGTAGTTTGTGCGGATAGGCTTGATGACCTACATCCCAAACGAGCCTATCGCTTGGTGTGTTATACACATAGTGTAAAGCTACAGTAAGCTCTACAGTGCCTAAACCAGATGCAAAGTGACCGCTGCTTTGAGAGACTGAGTTCAGCAAATACTCGCGAAGCTCATCACTAAAGGCGGTTAACTTGTGCTGGGGTAATTGACGGAGTTGACTTGGCTCGTCAATTAACGCGAGTAAGGGATACTTGCTACTATCAAGTTTCATGGTATTTATCAGAGTCCTAAGTGAATCTCAGCGCAATTACTCACGTGGTCCACTTCATAATTATTAAAATTCTTCACTAACTTGTCATAATATTATGTTAGCCAGCGTTTACAAAGTTCTTGTGAATATTTTCTTAGCTTGGCGTAGCTATTTTATACGTCAGCTTAATATTCTCGATCTATGATGTATTTTGCTAAATCTGCAAGTATTTCTGTATTACCGTTGATACGTGTAAGCGCTTCTAAAGCTTCATCTATCAAGTGTTCAGCTTTTTCTTTTGCTTGTTCTAACCCCAATAATGCTGGATAGGTAGATTTATTATGTTCTAAATCAGAGCCTTGAGGTTTACCAAGCACAAATGTGTCACCTTCTACATCAAGAATGTCATCTCTGACTTGAAATGCAAGGCCAATTGCACGTCCATAAGTACGTATCGCATCACGTGCTTGCTCTGAAACACGTTCCGGATCGCTACATAAGATCCCAAGTTCTACTGCACAGCTTAGTAGTGCACCTGTTTTTAGCTTATGAATACGTTCGAGCTCATCTATCGTAATTAAACGATTGGTTGCTGCTATATCGAGTGCTTGACCGCCTATCATACCTTGTAGACCCGATGCCTTGGCTAGCACTGAAATCATTTTTATTTGGGCATGGTGGCTTACCGCGAATGGATGTTCACTTAGCAGTTCAAATGCCAGCGTTTGCAGAGCGTCACCAGCTAAAATCGCGGTCGCCTCATCGAATTGGATGTGGCAAGTTGGACGGCCGCGTCTGAGATCATCGTCATCCATAGCAGGTAAATCGTCGTGCACCAAAGAGTAGCTATGCACACACTCTATTGCGGCTGCAGCTTTGTCTAAATCTTCTTGAGCAGCACCAAATAATTCACCAGTACAATACACTAAAAACGGTCGCAAGCGTTTGCCGCCGTTTTCTATACTATAGCGTGTAGCCGCTTTTATATTCTCTTCAGTTTCAAGCACACTATCAAAATAGTATAAAACGGTGTTTTCTACACGAGTTTTAGCAAACTGGAGCTTTTCTTGTAATTTTTTCGACATTAGGCTTCGTTATCAAATGGCTGTAATTGTGCTTGTTCATCCTCGCCCATTAAAATAGCGACTTGTTGTTCAGCTTGCTGAAGTTTCTGATTTGAAGCTTTTGCGAGTTTTATCCCGCGTTCAAACTGTTTAAGTGCTTGATCTAAAGGTAAGCTACCGTTTTCCATGTCTGCAACGATTTGCTCCAGTTCTTGCATGGCTTCTTCAAAGCTCAAGTTGTCTGGTTTTTTTACTGCCATATGTCACGCTGACCCGTAAAGTAAAAGTGTGGCAATTTTAGGGTGATTGCGCGCCAAGGTCAAAAAAACCAGTGACTTTTTGATCTGACCGAGTATCAGCATTACAAGATCTGCTATAAACTCGCATTTTAAACACTTTTTAATATAATAGTGTTAAGTTGTAGAAAAACTTGCCGATAACTCAAACAACAATAACTGCGTGATTTATCACAAATAACTTCCCCCGGAGGACATGTGGATTTAGCAACGGTAATAGGGATCCTGGGTGCCATAGGTTTAATTGTAATGTCCATGGTACTAAGTAGTGATGGCCAGATCGCTATGTTCTATAACACGCCTTCCGTCGTTATCGTATTTGGTGGTTCAATTTTTATCGTATTGTCTAACTTTACGCTTGGACAGTTTTTCGGAATTGGAAAAGTGGCCGGGAAGGCCTTCATGTTCAAGATTGAAACTCCGGAAGAGCTGATTGAAAAAGCCGTTGAGCTTGCTGATTCAGCTCGCAAAGGTGGTTTTTTAGCGTTAGAAGAAGCCGAAATCCCCAACCAGTTTATGCGTAAAGGTGTCGATATGTTAGTCGATGGGCATGATGCTGATGTTGTGCGTGCCACATTGCAAAAAGATATTGCCCTAACGTCCTCAAGACACGAGTTAGGCGCTGGCTTATTTAAGTCCCTCGCCGATATCGCTCCTGCTATGGGGATGATTGGAACGCTCATCGGCCTAGTAGCGATGTTATCTAACATGGATGATCCAAAAGCAATTGGACCTGCTATGGCTGTTGCACTTTTGACAACTTTATACGGTGCGTTTTTGGCTAACGTGGTTGCAATCCCAATTCAGGTTAAGCTTGAACTTCGTAAAGACGAAGAAGAGCGAAACCAGCGCCTTATCTTAGATGCAATCTTAGGCATTCAAGATGGCCAAAATCCAAAAGTCATTGAAGGTATCTTGAAAAACTATCTGCCAGAATCTAAACGTGGCGCTGAGGCTGAGGAATAATCATGTCAGATGAGAAAGAATGTAAATGTCCCCCCCCAGGTCTTCCTGCCTGGATGGGAACGTTTGCTGATCTCATGTCGTTGTTAATGTGCTTCTTCGTACTGTTATTGGCATTCTCCGAAATGGATGTACTGAAGTTTAAGCAAATTGCAGGATCGATGAAGTTTGCTTTTGGTGTGCAAAATAAAATTGAAGTAAAAGATATTCCTAAGGGTACCAGCGTGATTGCGATGGAATTTACTCCAGGAAAGCCAGAACCAACACCGATTGAAACGATTCAACAGCAAACCGTAGAAATGACGCAGCAAATGCTAGAGTTCCAAGCTGGTGACGAGGCTTCGGCGGGTGGCAGACAGGAGCAACGAGGTAATAAGCGTGGTGGTGAGTCTGCCAGTACTGCACAGGAAATGGCGTCAACGCAAGCAATTGCTTCTGCGGACCAAGAGCAAGTAAACGAGCTCGTTAAAAAGATTGCACAGCAGCTAGAAAAGCAAATTATGGATGGTGCAATTGAACTCGAGTCATTAGGGCAGCAAATTATTATTCGCATCCAAGAAAATGGTTCTTTTCCTGCGGGAAGTGCGTTTCTACAACCTAAATTTGAACCTGTGATTGCCGAAATTGCAGAGCTGCTCAAAGATGTACCTGGTGAAATTACAGTGTCCGGTCACACTGATGACTTTAGAGTGACTAACGAACTTTATTCGAATAACTGGGATTTATCGGCAACTAGAGCGGTAGCCGTTGCGACTGTAATGGAGCGTGTCCGTGGCTTTGATAAGAACAGAATGGTTGTAGTTGGTCATGCAGACACTAGACCTTTAGTACCTAATGACAGCGATGCAGATAGGCGCCGAAACCGGCGTGTCGAAATCTCGATTTTACAGGGTAAAGCGAAAGAATCAGACCCTATTGAAGTTAGGAAAAATTAGTTACAGTTTGTTGCCAAATTACAGGGAATTCGCTAAAGTTCTAGCTGCTCTACAAACTCTCGATAAGGATAAAATGATGGACGTTAAAAATTATAGATTGCCTGGAAACAATGGTGGTGGTGGTGATAACGGTGATGAAGAGCAGAAACCAGACGCAGGACGTTAAGGTATATGTGGCCTGAATGGGAACCCATTAGACTGTTTTTTCAGGAATACAGTATTTGGGTTTCTTTTTTAGCGGTAGTAATGTGCATCGTGGTGCGAGATAAACAAGCACTGCGATATTCGTCTTTGGTTGCAATGTTTTATATATTAGGATGGCTAACCTACGATTGGGTTATGCAATTCGATGATGTTAAGGTGTTTCGATACATATATTGGGCCCTTTCAGACATTGTCTTCATGGCAATTATTGCTTACTGGGCTGTTAAAGATAAGATGTATCTATGGCAAAGTATTCTTGCTCAAATAATCATTATTCCAGCTCCGCTATTACAGTTTTTTAGACTTGTCGACAGACATTTTATGGATCTGTCCTATTCAACTTACCTGTATCCTACAATTATTCCTATGGTTAATGTGGCTACTCTGTGTTTAGCATTTGTGCCAGTCTTTACCTTTTGGAAACTAATGCAAGATAGAAAAGAAGCGAGACTGGCTAGGGAAAATAGATTAGCAGAAACGACTAGCTAACCTAAACCTCGGATAATTAATGCCTTATCCAAGGTTCAGGTTAATTTGCAGTTGCTTTGCTCACCCCAAACTAGGAATAAGGCCAGCCATTTGCATTAGCTGAGAGGTGATGATCATCACACCGAAAACAGCGGCAAGTCCTAGTCCAAGCGTACCTCCTTTAACCTGATATCCATCATTACCTCTGGTTTTTCTCTGTTTCCATACCATAGCAACTGGTAGAAATACCGCTAACACCACGAGCGCAATCGCTGCATATCCCAGTGCCATAATAAAGCCCTTTGGATAAAAGAGGGCAAAGCCAAGCGGTGGTAAAAAGGTAATGAATGCCGTTTTGATCCGGTCTTTCTTAGTATCTTGCTTCTTAAAGGCATCTGCAAAAAAGTCGAATAAGCCGAGACTCACGCCTAAGAATGAAGTCGCGAGAGCCAGATCTGCAAACACAGTTACAAATAATTGTACGTTGTCGTTGTGTGCGATAGAAGAAATACTGGTTACAAAACCCGGCAGTCCCTCACTTGCCATTAAGCTCTCTTGCCCCATAACACCTTGGCTTAGTAATTGCCAAAACACATAAATGATAAGGGGGAGGGAGGCACCAAACATCATCACTTTACGTAATTGACGAATATCTACACCAACGTACTTGACGATTGACGGGATTGAACCATGAAACCCAAATGAAGTGAAAATTACAGGAATTGCCGCAATTACAAGCCCTTGCTCCACTGGCATATCGATAAGATGTTGGCCATGAACATAGGGAGTCAGGATAAAAAATAAACTCGCGAGCACGATAACTTTAATGGTAAATAGTAATTGGTTAAGCTTATCGACGGTACTTGTACCTAATGTCACTATGGTTGCAATGATAACAGCAAGTAGTACTGAACCGAGTTGGGGAGTGATCCCGTCACCCAATACACTAACCAGTTTGCTTTGAAGTTGTGCACCACCTCCCGCGATATAAGCTGCACACAGCGCATAGAATAAAAATACCATAGAAAAGTTAGCGACATATTGGCCCGATTTACCAAGTAAGTTTTTCGCCAGTGTATTTAGCGTAGCGTCTTGATCCGCGTACTGATGTATTTCCAGCATAAGTAAAGCGGTATAGGTCATTAGCAACCATGTGATTGTTAATAACGCGATAGCGGTAGAAAAGCCGAGTCCTGCGGATGCAATCGGGAGGGCGAGCATACCCGCGCCAATTGTAGTACCTGCTACAATCAGCATGCTGCCCAGAGTTTTATTTTTAAGCACGACATGCCCCAAATTATTATTATGATGGCGGGCAAGATATAACGAATAGCGATGAATTGAAATAGTAAATCGGTATGTAAGTTGGGTGCGGTTGTATTTTATTTATTACAGAAATAAAAGCACCGCTTACGCAGGGTGAGAGCATACTTCGTTAACGACCATTAACCGAAGATAAGCTCGGCCCTGAATTCATCGTCAAAACTGGCCCGAACGCACTTGCCACGTATCGAATCTTTACGACCTGTGTGCTGTTTTACCAGATTACGAACGACTCGTCTGAACAACGCCATGTTTTCCGCCGAAATCGGTTCGCTGATTTGGCAAGCATCTTCCTTAAACACCACGTCCAACACCCAATGCTGTTGGTTCTCGATGTGCCAATGATGGCGGATGGCTTTTTGCAACATCTGTGCATCTGGCTCGACAGAAGTAACATAAAAGTGTGTGTCTATTTTTGTTGTTGAGCCGGACTTACTGTGCCTTTCGACGGCGACCAGCGAAGTGAGTCCAGGCCATTTTTCTCTT